>JAAWCR010000014.1 GCA_022793355.1 Lawsonibacter sp.
GCTGCCGGCGGCGGATATGGCGATGGTGACCACCATCCGGCCCCCGCAGAGGTAGGCGTCGGTAAAAATTACCTGGCCCTCCGCCGCCATGGCCTGCTGATACCAGGACTGATGGGAGTAGTCGTAATGTTCGTCCGAAAGCCCGCTGGCGGAAATCACCCGGCCCTCCCAAACCGTGTAGAGCTCCAGGCCGTTGGCCTGGATGAGGGAGGTGCTCTTCTCGAAGTAGTCCTTCAGCCAGTCTGTAACCTCGAACTCATCCGCGCCGCGGGCGTCCAGGTCCTCCAGATAGTACATGGCCATGGTGAGGATGCGGTCATATTCATTCAGCTGACTCTCCTCGTCGTTGGAGTAGCTGGTTACCAGATTTTTACCCATGACCCGGGCGTTGTTCAGCAGCAGCTGCTGGCTGATCAGCATTCCGGCCGCCGCCACCGCCACGAACAGCCCCAGAACCCAGAGAATCCGCCAGCTGCTCCAGTCGGTGAGGAAGCCGTGCCCCTTGTTACGTTGCATATTGTTTCATTCACTCCTGTCCCGGGGGCGAACGGACCGCCACATCGTCCGCCAAAGAAAATGACAAACACTGGTTTAGAGTACATTGTAGCACATCGTTTCACCAATGTCAAAGCTCTTAGCATGATTCCGTTAAAAATAAACCCGGCTGTAAACACTTGCCAAACCGGGCAAAAAGCATTATAATAAATAGGCCTTTCCGAGGTTTTCGGAAGGACGCCACCATTTTTCACGATATGGAGAGGATTATATGGAACGAACCCCCATCGCCGCCATGTTTAACTGCCGGGAGAGTCTGGACGGCCGGGCCGTTACTGTTATGGGCTGGGCCCGCACCATCCGGGATATGAAAACCTTCGGGTTCATCGAGCTCAACGACGGCTCCTGTTTTCAAAACCTGCAAGTGGTCATGGACGCCAATATACTGGACAACTACAAGGAAATCGCCGGGCAGAACGTGGGCGCCGCCCTCATTGTCAGGGGCACGGTGGCGCTCACCCCGGAGGCCAAGCAGCCCCTGGAGGTGAAAGCCGCCTCCATTGAGGTGGAGGGGCCCTCCGCCCCCGACTACCCCCTGCAAAAGAAGCGGCACAGCGTTGAGTTCCTGCGCACCATCCAGCATCTGCGCCCGCGTACAAACCTGTTCTCCGCCGCCTTCCGGGTGCGCTCGGTGGCCGCTCACGCCGTCCACTGCTTCTTCCAGGACCGGGGGTTTGTCTATATCCACACCCCCCTCATTACCGGCAGCGACGCGGAAGGGGCCGGCGAGATGTTCCAGGTGACCACCTTGGATGTGAACGACCCGCCCCGTACCCAGGACGGGAACGTGGACTGGTCCAAGGACTTTTTCGGCAAGAAAACCAGCCTCACCGTCTCCGGCCAGCTCAACGCCGAGAACTTCGCCATGGCCTTTGGCAATGTGTATACCTTCGGGCCCACCTTCCGGGCGGAGAATTCCACCACCCAGCGCCACGCCGCCGAGTTCTGGATGATTGAGCCTGAAATGGCCTTCGCCGACCTCAACGACTATATGGACACCGCCGAGGACATGATTAAGTATATTATCAGGACGGTTCTGGAAAAATGCCCCAACGAGATTGGCTTCTTTAACTCCTTTGTGGACAAGGGGCTGAAGGAGCGGCTGGAGCACGTGGCCTCCTCCGACTTCGCCCGGGTGAGTTACACCGAGGCGGTGGAGATCCTCAAAGAGAACAACGACAAATTTGACTTTAAGGCGGAGTGGGGCGCCGACCTGCAAACCGAGCACGAGCGCTACCTCACCGAACAGGTGTATAAGCGCCCGGTTTTTGTCACCGACTATCCCAAGGAGATCAAGGCCTTCTATATGCGCCTCAACGACGACGGGAAAACCGTGGCCGCCGCCGACTGCCTGGTGCCCGGCATCGGGGAGATTATCGGCGGGTCCCAGCGCGAGGAGCGGCTGGATCTGCTGGAGAGCCGCATTCAGGAGCTGGGTATGGACCCCAAGGACTACTGGTGGTACTGTGATCTGCGGCGCTACGGCTCCTGCCGTCACGCCGGCTACGGGCTGGGCTTTGAGCGCATGGTGATGTACCTCACCGGCATCAACAACATCCGCGACACCCTGCCCCACCCCCGCACCGTGGGCAACGCGGAGTTCTGATGAGGTCTGAATTGCAGAACATTCCCGGCGTGGGGCCCCGCATGGCCCGGCACCTGGAGGCCATCGGCTGTTCCACCTTGGACAGTCTCAAGGGCCGGGACCCAGAGGAGCTGTATCAAAGAAGCTGCGTGGCCCAGGGCTGTCAGGTGGACCGGTGCGTGCTCTATGTCTACCGCCTGGCGGTCCACTACGCCGAACACGGTGGGTGCCCGCCGGATAAGCAGAACTGGTGGGATTGGAAGGATTGAACCGAAGGCCCGGCGCATCCGCGCCGGGCCTCGTTCTAAATGCGGAATGCCCGATATATCGGGCATATTCAAGGTGTGCTGCGCAAAATATAATGGAAATCGCAAGGAGGTGTTTCTTGTGATTTCCTATGAGCCCATGTGGGAGACCATGCGCAGGAAAAAGATCACAACCTATAACCTCATTAAAACCTATCATTTCAGTAAAGGGACCCTGGATTCCCTGAAGCAGGGGCGAAATATTTCCACCATGACCTTAAACGATATTTGCAAAATTTTGGATTGCAGGGTGGAGGAGGTTTTGCTCTATATTCCGGACAAAGAATAGGCTTGCCGGCGTCAGCGGCAAGCCTGTTTTTCATAGGACCAGGTTGTGCAGCTTCTCCCCGGCCAGATAGCGGCGCAGATTCTCCTGGGCCATCTCCACGCACCTGCGGCGGGTGATCTCCAGCCGCATGCCGCCCGCCACATGGGGGGTGAGCAGGAGATTGGGCACGTCCCACAGGGAATGGTTGGCGGGCAGGGGTTCAGGGTCGGTGACGTCCAGGGCGGCGCCCCACAGCTTGCCGGCCGTCATGGCCCGCGCCAGGGCGTCCTGGTCCAGCACGGACCCCCGCCCGGCGCTGATTAAAATTGCGTCGTCCTTCATCCGGGCGATGCGCTCCGCGTTGATCAGGCCCGCCGTCTGAGAGGAGTGGGGCAGCGCCAGAGCCACCACGTCGGCCTGGGGCAGCAGGGTGTCCAGCTCGTCCATGGAGCGCACCTCGTCGAAGCCCTCGATGGGGCCGCTGACCGTCCGTTTCAGGCCGATGGTTCTCGCCCCCAGCCCCTGGCAAAGCCTGCCGAAGGCGGAGCCGACATTGCCCGCCCCCGCCACCAGGACAGTGCCGCCCAGGATGGTCTTCATGGGGCCCTCGTCCTTCCAGATGTGGGAGCGCTGGCTGTCCAGGTAGGAGGGCAGATGGCGGCAGACGGCCATCAGGCCGGTGAGCATGTGCTCGGCTACGCTGCGGCTGTTGGAGCCGCTGGAGGAGGTGAACAGAGCCCCCTGGGGAAGGAAGCCGTCGTATTCTTCGGTGCCCGCCCACATGGTCTGGAACCACTTCAGGCGGACGGCCTGCCGCAGATCCTCCCCCTTGGGCCAGCCCAGGAGGACGGTGGCGGCGGCCAGCTGCTCCCGGGTGACACTGCTCCGGCGGGCGTAGATGTGCGCGGCCCCGGGGGCGATGGCCTCAAACTCCTCCGCCTCCCCCGGGTGGAGGGGGAGAAGATTCAAAATGGTTTCTGACATGGGCGTTCTCCTTTTTCGTTAATGGGGGCGGCCATGGGCCGCCCCTACATTATAGCGAATGTGTTTCCCGGTGGCAAGTCCTATCTTTACGCCTCGAAAAACATGTGTTAAAATAGGGCAGGAAAGGAGGCCTCTCCTATGAATGTGACCCGCGACACGCCCCTCACGGACTTCCCCGGCGTGGGGGAGGCCAGGGGGAAGAAGCTGGAAAAGCTGGGCCTGTCCTCTGCGGGGGACTTGCTTTCCTGGTATCCCCGGGACTATGAGGACCGGCGAAACCTCTATACTATCCGGGACGCCCCCCTGGAGGGCCGGGTATGCGTCCAGGCTGTGGCCGCCGAGCATCCCCGCCTGTCCCGCATCCGGAAGGGGCTGGAGCTGGTTCAGGTGAAGGTGGTGGATCACACTGGAGCCCTCCATCTCACCTTCTTCAACCAGAGCTATATGGAGCGGGCCATGAAAGCCGGGGAGGAGTATGTGTTTTACGGCACGGTGACCGAACAGGGCCGCCGCCGGGCCATGGTCAACCCCATTTTGGAGCGGGCGGATAAACAGAGCTTTACCGGACGCATCATGCCCGTCTACCGGCTGACGGCGGGAATCAGCAACCATCTGCTGGCCTCCCTCGCCCTACGGGCCCTCCCCTGCGCCGAAGGGGCGGCTGAGACCCTGCCCCAGTACGTCCGGCAGGACCACCGGCTGGCGGCGGCGGAATTCGCCCTGCGAAACATCCACTTTCCCGAGGACGAAAAGGCGCTGGAGCTGGCCCGGCGGCGGCTGGCCTTTGAGGAGCTGTTCTATCTGTCCATCGGCCTGGGCCTGCTGAAGAGCCGGCGGAATTCGGAGGGGGCGGGCCGGTCCGTCCCCCCCCGGCCCCAGGCGGAGTTTTTATCCCTGCTCCCCTTTGCCCCCACGGACGCCCAGCGGCGGGTGATGGACGAGGTGGCCGCCGACCTGGCCGGCAGCCGGCCCATGAACCGGCTGGTTCAGGGGGATGTGGGCTCGGGCAAGACCGCCGTGGCCGCTTATGCCGGCTGGCTGTGCGCCAAGGGAGGCTTTCAGTCCGCCCTTATGGCGCCCACCGAGGTGCTGGCCGAACAGCACTACCGCTCCCTCTCCCGGCTCCTGGCCCCCGCCGGGGTGCGGGTGGGCCTGCTCACCGGCTCGATGACGGCGGCGGAAAAAAAGAAGGCCCGGGCCGCCCTGGCTGCCGGGGAGATGGACTTCGTGGTGGGCACCCACGCCCTGATCTCAGACAGTGTGGTCTTCGCCAGGCTGGCCCTTATCGTGGCCGATGAACAGCATCGTTTCGGTGTGGCGCAGCGGGCCGCCCTGGCTGCCAAGAGCGGGGAGGGGAACGTCCCCCATGTGCTGGTCATGTCCGCTACCCCCATTCCTCGGACCCTGGCCCTCATCATCTACGGGGACCTGGACGTGTCCGTCATTGACCAGCTCCCCCCGGGCCGGACCCCTGTGGCCACTTATGTGGTCCGGGAGGACAAGCGGCAGCGGATGTATGGCTTTGTGCGCAAACAGGCTGCGGAGGGGCGGCAGGCGTATATTATCTGTCCCGCTGTGGAGGAGAACCCCGACGCCGCCTTGCCGGGGGAGGAGAGCCCAGCACTGAACCTGAAAGCGGTGAAAACCTACGCCGGACAGCTGCAAAAGGAGGTTTTTCCCGATTTGCGGCTGGGTGTCCTTTACGGAAAAATGAAGCCCAAGGAGAAAGAAGCGGCCATGTCCGCCTTTGCCGGAGGCCAGACCCAGGTGCTGGTGGCCACCACTGTGGTGGAGGTGGGGGTGGACGTGCCCAACGCCTCCCTCATTATCATTGAGAACGCCGACCGCTTCGGCCTCAGCCAGCTCCACCAGCTTCGGGGCCGGGTGGGCAGGGGACAGCATCCCTCCCATTGCGTTCTGATTACCGCCACCCGGAACCTGGAGGCCATGGAACGGCTGCGGGTGCTGGCCTCTACCACCGACGGCTTTCGGATATCCGAGGAGGACCTGAAGGCTCGGGGGCCTGGGGATTTCTTCGGCAACCGCCAGCACGGCCTGCCTCGAATGAAGCTGGCCGACCTGGCCGGGGATATGCGGCTGCTCAGCGAGGCCCAGGAGGCCGCCCGGGGACTGCTGGAGCGGGACCCCCGGCTGTCCGCCCCGGAGAACCGCCCCGTTCTGGACCGGGTGCGCCGGCTCTTTGCCGACACTCCGGACATTTTTAACTGAGAAACGGTATCAATCGCCTCAGCACATATCGTTGCGGATCAAATTGCGGCTGGCTTCGCAAATTCGCGCGCTTCGGCGAACGGCGCCGCTTCTGAACGAGAGGAGAATGATTTATGACACACTTGGAAAAAGCCCGGGAGCTCCGGGCCCGCACCGACATACACTTCAACTGCTGCCAGTCCGTCCTGGTCCCCTTCGCCCGGGAGATGGGCCTGACCGAGGAACAAGCCTTTGCCCTGGGAAGCAACTTCAACGGCGGCATGCGCTGCGGCGCGGCCTGCGGGGCCTTTGCCGGGGCGCTGATGGTGCTGGGGATGACCAACTATCCCCCAGAGCAGGCGGACGCCTTTCGGAACAAGTTCCGGGCTGAACACGGGGACATCAACTGCGCCGCCCTGCTGAAAGCCGCCCACGACGCCGGCATTCCCCGGAAAGAGCACTGCGACGGACTGGTGCTTGATGTGGTGGGGATGCTGGGTTAACGATCACCAAACAGGGACGCCCCGGCGGGGCGTCCCTGTTTGGTGATCTGGAAGGATGGATGAAAAAGGAATGATGGAGTCAAGGATGGAAAACCTGTCGCGCCGCCGACAAGAGCGGTAGCCGGCGTCCGCCAAGCTTTCTCCCCTGCTCTGGTGCAACTTTACCACTCCGCGGGGGAAATTACCATCCCCAAATCCATTATGTTTGATATTAGTATTTTGTTATTATTCCGAGCAAATTTCAATCACTTGAAATTGACCGAAAAAAGTTGTATGATGGATCATCTTATCTCGATGGGAGGAATCTGACCTTGAATGAGCTGCGGCAGCTGCCCATCCCCTTGCTGAGCTGGTATCGGGAGAATGCCCGGGCTCTGCCCTGGCGCAGCGCCCCCACCCCTTACCATGTCTGGATATCGGAAATCATGCTCCAGCAGACCAGGGTGGCGGCGGTGCTGGACTACTACCGCCGGTTTTTGGAGGCCGCCCCCACCGTGGATGCCCTGGCTGACCTTCCCACGGATCAGCTGATGAAGCTGTGGCAGGGGCTGGGCTACTACAGCCGAGCCAGAAATCTGCAAAAGGCGGCAAAACAAATCACAGAGCGGCACGGTGGAGTATTCCCAAATACTTATGAAGATATCCGCGCCTTGGCCGGCGTGGGGGACTACACTGCCGGGGCCGTGGCCTCCATCGCCTTCCGGCTGCCGATCCCGGCGGTGGACGGAAACGTCCTCCGGGTGACCGCCCGGGTCACCGGCGACACTGGCGATATCACCACCACGGCGATGAAAAAGAAGGTGACCGCCGCCCTGGGCAAGGTGATCCCCCTGGACGCCCCGGGGGACTTCAACCAGGCTTTGATGGAGCTGGGGGCCACCGTCTGCCTGCCCAACGGCGCGCCCCTGTGTGAGAAATGTCCCGCCGCCCGCCTCTGCCGCGCCTTTCGGGAGGGCCGCACAGGGGAGCTGCCCGTCAAAGCGGCGAAAAAGGCCCGGCGGGTGGAGGAGCGCACCGTCTATCTGCTCTTTCAGGGGGACCGCGTGGCCCTGCGCCGCCGTCCGGAGCGGGGGCTGCTGGCCGAGCTTTGGGAGTACCCAAATGAGCTGGCGGACGGGAGCGACTGGCTGAGCCGGTGGGGGCTGTCTGCCCCCGGGCTGGAGCGGGCGGGGACGGGAAAACACATCTTCAGCCACATCGAATGGCATATGACCGCCCTGGCCGGGGAGCTGGACGGACCGGAGGTGCCGGAGGGCTGGGTGTGGGCGGACCGGAGGGAACTGCGGGATACCTACGCCGTCCCCAACGCCTTCCAGAGTTTTGCCCAAGTGGTCGCGGATCGGCTGGGCCATTTTTGAGAGGAGGGGCGGTTATGATCTGCCGTCTGTGCCCCCGAGGTTGCGGGGCGGAGCGCAATGAGAGGGAGGGAAGGGGATATTGCCGGATGCCGGCCCTCCCCGTTCTGGCCCGGGCCGCCCTCCACCACTGGGAGGAACCGCCACTCTCCGGAACCCGGGGCTCCGGAACCGTCTTTTTCTCCGGCTGCGCCCTGGGCTGTGTCTTTTGTCAGAATGAGAAGATCAGCCATCAGAACTTTGGGAGGGCGGTCGCCCTGGGGCGGCTGCGGGAAATCTGTGAGAATTTGATTATCCAGGGCGCCCACAACCTGAACTTTGTCAACCCTACCCACTATGCCCATGCCATCGCCGCCCTGCTGGCGGACTGGCGGCCCCCTGTACCAGTTGTATTGAATACGGGGGGATATGACAGGGTGGATACCCTCCGGGGGCTGGAGGGGAAGATTGACATTTACCTTCCCGACCTGAAATATCTGGACGGGGACACCGCACGGCGGTATTCCGACTGCCCCGACTATCCGGAAACCGCCACAAAAGCTATCCGCGAGATGGTGCGCCAGACCGGCCCCTGCCGATTTGATGATAACGGATTGTTATTAAGTGGGGTGATAATACGCCACCTTATCCTCCCCGGACAGCTCAATCAGGCCAAGGCGGTGATGGACTGGGTGAGCCGGGAGTTTGCGCCGGGGACGGTGCGGTTCTCCCTTATGAGCCAGTACACCCCCTGGGGGGACCTGGCCGCCGTCCCGGAGCTGAACCGCCGCCTGCACCCCGGCGAGATGCGCTCCGCCCGGGAATACATGGAGAACCTGGGCCTGGATGGCTTTACCCAGGAGCGGACCTCCGCCCGGGAGGAGTACACCCCGCCCTTCGATTTGACAGGGGTGTGAGCAATGGCTGATTTTTGGGCCGCCCACTGGCTCCACTGTCCACCGGAGCGGCAGTTTGTCAACGGCCGCCGGGTAATTCTGAAGGAGCTGTGCTTTGGACCTGTGGAGGTCCATGTCTGGTTTGTCCTGGAGGACGGCAGCTGTTGGCATGAACATCAATTCCAAGAGGGCCTTCAGGAAGGGGAACAGCTTCTGGAACCGGTCAGCCGGGATGAGCTGAGGCGGCGCCTGGAGAAAGAAATTTCCCTGTGCCAGCGGCTGAATCAGGAGCATTTGATTCCCCTATTTCAACAGGAACTGGACCGCTGAAAGAACAAAGAGCCTGACGCGGCTGCGTCAGGCTCCTTTTACCGACTTTTGGGCCATTCTGTTGACGTACAGGCAGGTTTCTGCTATAATTTGACACAAGGGAACGCCGGTTAAGGCGAGGGCGGTTTTGGCACACCTCTGCAAAGGGGGTGAGCACGATGACATTGACAGTTACATTCCGCGTCCGCGGATACACAGTAACGATTCAGGTCAGAGTAAAGTGAAACCGCCACCCTGCACGGTGACGGTTTCTGTCTCTTGATAAAAACCTAGCTTAACAGGGCCAAACCGCCAGCGTTGGACGATTCCCCTACATGCCCTTATTTTAGCATCCCGCCCCCGGGTTGTCAAGGGTGTGGAACGGCTTCGCGCTCATGTTGAGGCGGGGCCGTTTTATTTATGGTAGGACGACCCCTCGTTGATTTTGAACGCCCGGTAGATCTGCTCCAGAAGCATGACCCGGGCCAGGTGGTGGGGGAAGGTCATGGGAGACATGGACAGCTGTACGTTGGCCTCCGCCTTGATGGAGGGGTGCAGGCCGTAGCTGCCGCCGATGATAAAGACCATATGCTTGTCCGGGCTGTGGCCCGGGACAGGAAACATCTGGGAGAGTTCCTCGCTGGAGCGCATCCGGCCCTCCACGCACAGGGCTGCCACCCGGGCGCTGGGGGGGATTTTGGCCCGAATGGCGTCCCCCTCCTTCTCCAGGGCGTTGGTAATCTCCCCCAAAGTGGGGTCCTTGGACAGCTTGGCTTCGGGCAGCTCCACCAGCGTCAGCTTGCAGTAGGAGGACAGCCGTTTCATATACTCGGCGCAGGCGTCCTTGTAAAATTGTTCCTTCAGCTTGCCCACGCAAATCAGATAGACGCTGAGCATACCGCCGCCTCCTTCAGCCGGAAGATGGGCCCCGGGACGTCCCGGGGGGCCACAGACAGAGAGACGTCCCGCCCGGGGGTGCAGCCCATGGACAGAAGGCGGAGGGATACCACTTGGTAAGCGTGGGCGGGGGTGTTGTTCTGTTGGGAGAGGTGGGCCAGAATAACAGACTTTGTGCCGTGTTCCACCGCCCAGGCCGCCAGCTCTGCCCCCGCCTCGTTGGACAGATGGCCGTAATCCCCCAAAATGCGCCGCTTTAAGTAGTGAGGATAGGGGCCGGTACGCACCCAATCCTCGTCGTGGTTGGTTTCGCACACCAGCATGTCGCAGCCCGCCACGGCCCGGAGAACGTCATCGGTGACGTGGCCCAGGTCGGTGCACAGAACCACGCGGCCCCCCTCGCCGGAAATGGACCAGCCCACGCTGCACGCCGCGTCGTGAGGGGTGGGAAAGGACTCCGCCCACAGCGCGCCAATCTGCACTCCGGCCCCTGCCTCCTGGGGCTGAAACAGGTCCCGCACCTCGTCGCACCCGTTCCGCCTGTACCACTCCCGGCAGGTGGGGCGGGTGGCGTAGATGGGGACGCCCGCCTTTTTGGTGAGGACCCGCAGGCCGGACACGTGGTCGCTGTGCTCATGGGTGAGCAAAATAGCGGATAGCTGGTGGGGGGCCACACCCAGGGAGCGCAATCCGGCGGTGATGCGCTTGGCGGAGACGCCTGCGTCCAGCAAAATATGGGTGTCTGCGCAGGACGCCAGGGCGGCGTTGCCGCTGGACCCGCTGGCCAGGGTGGTAAATGTAAACAAACCGGTTCCTTCTTTCGAAAAAACGGGCGGCCCAACGGCCGCCCGCCCGTGTGTTTATCCCACTTGGGACTGCTCCTCTTCGCCGGGCATATTGACAATCCGGACATCCGCGCCCACGGAGGCCAGCTTTTCAATGATAGTCTCATAGCCCCGCTCGATGTGGTGGATGCCGTCGATCTCGGTGACGCCCTGGGCGGCCAGGCCGGCGATGACCATGGCGGCCCCCGCCCGGAGGTCGCAGGCGTGGATGGGCGCCCCGCTCAGGTGGTCCACCCCCTCGATGACGGCCACCTTGCCGTCCACCTGGATGCGGGCCCCCATGCGGCGAAACTCGTCCACATAGCGGTAGCGGTTATCCCATACCCCCTCGGTGAGGACGCTGGTGCCCTGGGCGATGCACAGAACGGCGGCAATCTGGGGCTGCATATCGGTGGGGAAGCCGGGGTAGGGCATGGTCTTTACGTTTACCCGGCTCAGCGGACCCTCCCGGCGCAGACGGATGGCGTCGTCCTGCTCCTCCACATCTACGCCCATCTCCACCAGTTTGGCGGTGATGCAGTCCAAGTGCTTGGGGATGACGTTATGAATGACCAGCTCTCCGCCGGCCGCCGCCAGAGCGGCCATATAGGTGCCGGCCTCAATCTGGTCGGGGATGATGGAGTAGGATCCGCCTTTCAAGCGTTCCACCCCCCGGATTTTAATCACGTCGGTGCCCGCCCCCCGGATATCCGCTCCCATGGAGTTGAGAAAATTGGCCAGGTCTACAATATGAGGCTCCTTGGCGGCGTTTTCAATGACGGTCATCCCGTCGGCCAGGGTGGCGGCCAGCATGATGTTCATGGTGGCCCCCACGGATACGATATCCAGATACACCTGCCCGCCGGACAGCCGCGCCCCGTTGGGCACCCGGGCGTAAATCAGGCCGTTGCGCACGTCCACCTCGGCCCCCATGGACACAAAGCCCTTAATGTGCTGGTCCACTGGCCGGCCCCCCAGGTCGCAGCCGCCGGGCAGGGGGACCTCGGCCCAGCCGAAGCGGCTGAGCAGCGCGCCCACCAGATAATAGCTGGCGCGGATCTTCCGGGCCAGCTCGTAGGGCACCTGACGGTTTCGGATATGGGAACAGTCCACCTCTACGGTGGTACGGTTGACGGTGCGCACATTGGCGCCCAGCTCCCGCAGGATTTGGAGAATCAGGGTTACGTCGCTAATCTGGGGCACGTTTTCAATGCGGCACACGCCGTCTACCAGCAGGGCAGCGGGGATGATAGCCACAGCGGCGTTTTTCGCGCCGCTGATATGGATGGTTCCGTGGAGGGGATTTCCCCCGTGAATCAGATACTTTGTCAAATGACTGCACCCTCTTTTCCATGTCTTGGAGTCTATAGATGATACGGCAAAACGCCATATGTAATATCAAAAAACTGCCTGCGCCGACGCGGGCCGGCGGGCACATATATGGTAGGGCATAACAAACCGGATACATTATAGCACTATTATAACCAGGTTGCAACAAAAATTGCGGAGCTATGAACAAATTGTTAAAAAAGACGGACAGCGGGGGGAATTTGTTCCTGCCGCTGTCCGATACTCAAAATTTTCCTGTCATTTCGTGTTAAGGATGCGCCGCGCGCACCTCACTTCTTTCCCTGATACCGGGCCTGGGCCTTGGGCAGCAGCTCAGCCAGCCGGGCCTTCTCCTGCCGCTCCAGCAGCTCCACAATCAGCTGGTTGGACACCAGAAAGCCCCGGGGGGTGAGGCGCCACCGCCCGGCGGCGGTTTTCTCCGCCCAGCCCTGGGACCGGTAATGCTCCAGCCGCTCCTGAATGGGGGAAAAATCCATAAAATACCGCCCCCGGTACTCCCACTCCTCAATGCCCAGCGCGGTGCGCAGGCGGAGCATCAGGTACTCGCTGCTCCGCTCCTCCTGGGGAATGAGGTCCTCACTGTCCAGCAGCCGGTCCCCCTCCAGCACCCCCCGGGCGTAGCCCTCCAGGTCCCGGATCCAGGAGTACCGCCGGCCCCCGAAGTCGGAATGAGCCCCCGGCCCGAAGCCGATGTAGGGCTCCATGTTCCAGTAGCGCAGATTGTGCCGGGAGGCAAAGCCCGGCCTGGCGAAGTTGGAGATCTCATACTGCTCGTACCCCGCCCGGGCCAGCCGCTCCACCGCCCAGAGATACAGGTCCGCCTGGGTGTCGTCCTCGGGCAGGGATTCCCCGCGGCGGACGCGGGCGGCCAGAGGGGTGCCCTCTTCCACCTTCAGGCCGTAGCAGGATAGATGCTCCGGCGCCAGGGAGAGGGCATGCTCCACCGTCTCCTGCCAGCTGGCCATGGTCTGGCCGGGCAGGCCGTAGATCAGGTCCAGAGACAGGTTGCCCAGCCTGGCCTTGCGGGCGGTGGCCACAGCTTCGTCGGTCTGGGCCGGGGTGTGGGGGCGGTGAACCGCCTCCAGCTCCGCCGGGCAGGCCGACTGCATCCCCAGGGATACCCGGTTGAATCCCGCGCGGCGCAGGGCGCGCAGGGTCTTGAAACCGGCGCTGTCCGGGTTGGCTTCGAACGTAACTTCGGCGTTCCGCGCCACCCGGTAATGCTTTTTTACCGCCGCGAGCAGCTCCCGCAGCCGCTTGGCCCCGTAGTAGCTGGGAGTGCCGCCACCAAAATACACGGTGTCTACCTCGCAGCTCCGGGCCGCAAAGGCGGTCTCCTTCAGATGGGCCAGAAGGGCGCGCTGGCACAGGTCCATCGCGTCGTCCCGGCCCGCCAGGGAGTAGAAATCGCAATAGTCGCACTTGCTGCGGCAGAAGGGGATATGGAAGTAGATCCCCAGCTTGTCCGGTTTCCTTCTCATGGCCCGTGCCCCCTTTTTCCACATTATAGCAAACTTTCCCACGGGGAAACAAGGGGGATTTTTTGTCAAAAAAGGGCGCGATGCGCCCTCATTTCCATTAAATGTATGCAAACGCGCGACTTTTGGGCGGTTCCTCCGCATTTTATAGAGCGCTCCCCTGTCCGCAAAGGCGGGATAGAGGAATCCGGGCGGCTAGGGCTTGCTTGAAACAGGTCCACGTGCCCAAACGCCGGCTCTTTTTCCACCATGCTTTGCCAATTTTCCTTGAACTACATCCAGTATTCCTGCGTCAAATTGGCTTCGTCTGGCGAAAAATTTCTGGCCGTCGGACACAGTTCCATTTTCAAACAGCGCCTAGAAAGGAAACCTGAAAACTGTCCGTTTCCGCATAAAAAGTGAAACTGGTAGACATTTGGTAGACGGGGATGGTTGGAGAGAAATGGCCGTTCCGTGATTACGAAATCAATCTGTAAACAAATTATGAACGCTATTGCTTTTTGCGCAGAGGTGCGCTACAATAACGTTAGCACTCAAAAGCATGGAGTGCTAACGTTATTGTTATTTAATAAAATAAATATACATGGAGGAATTACACGTATGGCAAAGAAGCAATTTAAGGCGGAATCCAAACGACTGCTGGACCTGATGGTCAACTCCATTTACACCCACAAGGAGATTTTTCTCCGGGAATTGATCTCCAACGCCAGCGATGCGGAGGACAAACTGGCATATAAGTCGCTCACCGATGACGGCGTGACAGTAAAGCGCAAGGACCTGAAAATCACCATTGTTCCCGACAAGGAGGGACGGCTGCTTACGGTGTCTGACAACGGCGTGGGCATGAGCAAGGAGGATTTGGAGTCCAACCTGGGCACCATTGCCCGCAGTGGTTCCGGCCAGTTCAAGGCCGGGCTGGCGGAGGATGACAAAGCGGCGGATAAAATCGACGTGATTGGCCAGTTTGGCGTGGGATTCTACTCCGCCTTTATGGTGGCCGACCATGTGACGGTGATTTCCAAGGCTTGGGGCAGCGAGGAAGCCTGGATGTGGCAGTCTGACGGGGCCGACGGCTACACCGTCACCGCCTGCGAGAAAGACGCACCCGGCACCGACATTATCATGCACATCAAGGAAAATGCCGACGAGGAAAACTACGATCAGTATCTTGAGACACACAAATTACAGGAGCTTATCAAAAAGTACTCCGATTATATCCGCTACCCCATTGTCATGGAGGTGGAGGATTACCGGATGAAGGACAAGCCGGAGGACGCCCCCGAGGACTACAAGCCCGAGTGGGAGACGGTAAAGGAGTGGAAAACCCTCAACTCCATGGTGCCCCTGTGGCAGCGGCAGAAGTCCAAGGTGACGCCCGAGGAGTACAATGCCTTTTATAAGGAGAAGTTCAACGACTGGCAGGACCCCCTGGCCGTTATCCACACCAGCGCCGAGGGAGCGGTGACCTACAAGGCCATGCTCTACATCCCGGAAAAGACTCCTTACGACTTCTACACCCGGGAGTATCAGAAGGGTTTGCAGCTCTATTCCTCCGGCGTGCTCATTATGGACAAGTGCGCCGACCTCCTCCCCGACCACTTCCGCTTTGTAAAGGGCGTGGTGGACTCCGCCGATTTCTCCCTGAACATCAGCCGGGAGGTTTTGCAGCACGACCGCCAGCTGAAGGTTATCGCCTCCGCCCTGGAGAAAAAGGTGAAAAATGAGCTGCTGAAGATGCAGAAAGATGACCGGGAAAAGTACGAGAAGTTCTGGAAGGCCTTCGGGACCCAGCTGAAATATGGCGTGGTCAACGAGTACGGCCTCCACAAGGATATTTTGCAAGACCTGCTCCTGTTCTGGTCCTCCAAGGAGGGGAAAAACGTCACCCTGGCCGAGTACAAGGCGCGTATGCCCGAGGACCAGCCCTTCTACTACTACGCCTGCGGCGAGAGCGTGGAACGCATCGCCCGTCTGCCCCAGGTGGAGCGCATTCTGGACAAGGGTTATGAGATCCTTTACTGCACCGAGGACGTGGACGACTTTGTCATGAAGGCTCTGGCAGAGATCGACGGCAAAAAATTCAAGTCCGTGGCCGAGGAGGACGCCCTGCCCCAGACCGAGGAGGAAAAGAAGGCGGTGGAGGAGAAGGCCGAGGCCGGCAAGGACGTGCTGGAGGCCGTGAAGGAGGCCCTGGGCGACCAGGTGAAGGAGGTCCGGGTGTCCGCTATCCTGAAGTCTTCCGCCTGCTGCCTGTCCGCCGACGGCCCCGTCTCTCTGGAGATGGAAAAGTATATGAGCAAGCTGGAGGGCGACCAGCACATGAAGGCCGACCGGGTGCTGGAGCTCAACCCCGATTCCGCCCCCTTCGCCGCCCTGAAGCGGGCCCTGGAAGCCGGGGACAAGGATACGGTGGGCAAGTACGCCCGGGTTCTCTACGCCCAGGCTCTTTTGATGGCCGGCCTTCCCTTGAAGGACCCTGCCGGCTATGCCGAGCTGGTCTGTTCCCTGATGGTATAACCGGGAGCGTTTGCCATGTATCTTGTTGACTATCACACACACACCTGCTGCTCCCCTGACAGCGAGGCCCCCCTGGCCGATATGGCGGAGACCGCCTGCCGGGTTGGCCTGACCGAGCTGTGTACCACCGACCACTATGACCTGCTGCTGGAGGACGGCACCCCCTGGGAGCGCTGGGACTGGTCCCCCGTGCTGGAGCAATACAGAGCTGCTGCCCCGGCGGTCCCCCCCGGCTTCCGCCTGCTGCTGGGCCTGGAGCTGGGCGGCGCACACCTGGACCCGGGAAAGGCCCAGGGTATCCTGGACGGCGCGCCCCTGGATTTCATCATCGGCTCTGTCCATAACCTGGACCCCTCCGCCGGGGGAATCGACTTCTACCACGTGCCCTACCCCACCCGGGAGGCCGCGGCGACCGCCCTGGACGACTACTTCGCCAGCCTCCTGGCCCTGGCACCCCTGCCCTGCTACGACGCCCTGGGGCACATCATCTACCCCCTGCGGTACATCAACGGCCGGGCCGGACACACCATCACCCTGGAGCCCTGGGCCGATCAGCTGGACGCCCTGCTGCGTACCGTTGTCGAGACAGGCCGGGCCATTGAAGTCAACACCTGCCGGGGCCGGGAGGTGGAAAACTGGCGGTCCATCCTCAAACGCTACCGGGAGCTGGGCGGCGAGCTGGTCACCACCGGCTCTGACGCCCACCGCCCCGAGGACGTTGGAAAAGGACTGGAACAGGCCGCAGATTTGCTGCGGGAGACCGGCTTCCGTTACCTGACCCTCTACCGGCAGCGCCAGCCGGAGCCCATCAAGCTGTGAAAAACGGCCCCGTTTCTCAATGCGGAAACGGGGCCGTTTTTTTGGCACACTTCGACATAATTTCCATTAAATGTATGGAAACGTCCCACTTTTTCGCTTCTCCTCTCAACATATGGGGATATATATTTCCATATGCCCCTGTAACCAAATTTGGAACACAGATGAAAGGAGAAACAAAATGGCAGCCAATCACACACCTTATCTTCATCTCTCTCAGTGGGAGGCCAGCGACCCGGTACTCCGCGCCGACTTCAACGCCGACAACCTGAAAATCGAGCACGCCTTTCGGAACTTTCGCTCAGCGGAGCTGATTTGCTCGAAAAAAGCGGAGGCAGCAGACATTACAGAGCTGCTTCTGGACATTTCCAAGGTGGACTGGAGCCGATATTTCGCACTGTACATGGACCTGCGGGTCAAAATGCAGGAGTCGCTTGTCGTCTGCACAGACGCAGGTGACGACTACTGCTACGGATACTTTGACGGCAACACCCATGTATACCCCTATCTGGCGCTTTTCCGCCCCGCCGGGCACGGGTTCGTTGTAATGCGCACCGCATACAGCGGGGATACGCTCCTGTCTATGTTCAGCTTTGCATTCGGCAACGGAACCTCATCCTCCATTCCCAACCTCTCCATTGTTGGCGGCTCGTCCCCCCACCCATACCGTGAAATCAGCCGGTTGACCATCCGGCATTTGAACAGCAAGGCCTTTCTGGAAGGCAGTACGGTTGACTTGTGGGGGATAAGATAAAAGGGCCCCGCCCCGGCAAAAACCGGGGCGGAGCTTTTTCATGGGAACGGTCACTGCGTTTTCTTAGTCTGCGAATGTCACGCCGATGGTATTAAAGGTGATGGTGTAGGTAGGTGTGGTCGCGCCAGACACATCACTATCGCTCTCATATACCCGGATAACGATGGGCTCACCGTCATCCCAAACCAGAGTGCTGAGTGCCACAGAGCTCGCGCTAATTGTCGAAGTGCCATCTCTGGCTGTTTTCACATTGTCACTAATGGTGTCATCCTGATCGTAAATCATTTGGGCGTTGTTGACGACCTCAATCTTCACATACTTGCCATTGGTAACCGGGAACTCAAAGTCCAGAATGGCAAGCTTGCGGTTCCCCAGGATGTTGTAGTTGACCACATCGGTGGGGAAAGGCTTGGAACCGCTCGAAGTCTCAGCACAGCCCATAATCCTGGACAGGTCGGGCAGATTCTGGAACGCGCTGCCGCTCAGCACCACATTCACGTTCTTATCCTCCGCATCCGCAGCGGGTCTGGTGACGGCCGGTGCGGTGGGGTTGCCCCTGGTCAGGGTTTCCGCCTCAACCGAGATAATCACGTCGCCATCCACCACATCGGTGGTTTCAGAACTGGCGTTTGTGTAGCAATCCACGGTGCCATCGGCGTGCTGTACGCTGATCATCGCGGTCACGCCCACATAACCAGTCAGGGTCTTGATCTGGATATCTGTGTCTGTGGTTGTTCCATCACTAGCGGAAACCACGACCTGGCCGTCGATGGTGGCCCAGACATTGCCCGCGTTGGCTTTGATGTTATCATCATCAACATCCGCCGAGACATTGCCCTTTCGGATTGTCAGGCCAATAAGCTTCTCCTGACCACTCTCAATTCCGTATCTCAGAGAAGCGGTCCAGCCGTGCTTGTCGCCTTCAGTGGTGTTGGCATTGACAGCATCCATTGCAAATCTGATCAGAGCCTCCTCCGTGGGAGCAGTGCCCGACTTCAGCTTGATGTGAATCGCCTCATTGCCGGTATCACCATAAACAAAGACATGCTCAGCCTCAACTGTCGCTACTGTCACATCGGTCACAATCAGATTGGCCTCGGGCATCTGGAAGACAAAGTAACCAGAAGTAGTGGGAACCTGCTCCAGGCCTGTTACGGAAGCCTGCTTATAGGTCGCCTTATCCATGATGTTGGACGCAGCAAGAGCTATGATCTTGTCGCCGTTGGCGGCCTTAACCACAATCCACTGGTCCTTCTTCGCGGACACGCTGTCACTCCAGTCGTCTGCGGCATAGGCCTCAACATCGGCTCCGCTGGTGGGCTTGGTGTCCTTCACCGCAAACTCCAGCGCCTTGACGCCGGTCAGATTAGACTCTACGGTGTAATCCTTCTCAGTGGGCTCAGGTGCGGCGCCGCCCTCAAACTCGCCCTCGCCGTCCTTGACATAGCGCACGCACAGACCGGTGATGACGTCGCCGTCCAGGACCGCCAGATAGAGGTCGTTGCCGTCGTTGCGCATACCGGTGACGCGCAGGGTCTCAAAGGCGCCGGACTCATTCTTGTTGTTGTACTGGGCGGCCTCCAGGGTATCCCGGTCCCAGCTGTAGCTGCCGTCGGCCAGAACGACGGTCTCGTTCTCGGTGTCGTCGTAGCCGGTGCCGGTGATGTAGCCGTCGCCGGTGGAGGCGTCATAGGGGCTGTACAGCTTGACGCTGGTAACCAGGTCGTCGCTGTTGTAGGTCAGGCTCTTGGCGGCCACGATGGCCCGGTTGCTGTTGACTGCCATCCAGTCAGTGCCCTGGGCCCGGACCAGCACGTCAGCCGCGGAGGTACCCTTCTTCACGTTGAGGGTGGTCCGCTCGCCGTCAATCCAGGCGTTGAGCTCATAGTAGCTGCCCAGCTCGCTGTCCCGCTGCTCCTTGGCCTCGCGATCGGTACGGATGAAGATGACATCCTCGCCGGAGGTCTCGGCGTCCTCAATGTAGACCACCTTGGCCACGCTGCCGGTCTTGTTGCCGGTGGACACGGCCATCACAGTCTCAGCCTTGCCCTCCACGTCGGGGACGTTGGCAATGCCGGTGTAAACGCTGAAGTTGTAGTCGTCCAGGTCATTCTCGTCGGGGGTTGCCAGGATGAACACGGTCTGGCTGTTGGCGGAGTAGCGGGTGCGGTTGGCATTGCTGCCGGCGGTGAAGCTGGCCACGCCGCTCTCAATGTCCAGGCCGGTGCCCACGGCGTAGGTATCGGCGGTGTCGCTGGTGTCGTCCTTGGTGGAGCTCAGGGTGTAGACGCCCTTGGAGTCCTCCGAGTAGGACACGATCTGGCCCTGCCAATAGGCAACGGTGTTCTCCACGACGGTCTTGCCGTTGCTGGCGGCCTGCTTCTTCACATCCACCTGGGCCTTGACCAGGGAGCCGTCGGTGAGGACCAGACGGGCATAGTAGGTGTCACCAGAGACCTTGTTGGTGCCGCCGTAGCTGTCGCCATCGGTGCCGATGGACAGCACATAGGCGTAGTCATAGGTGACGGCAGACTGGTCAATGTAGGCCACATAGCCGTTGGCGTCCAGATAGGCTACAACATTGTTGTTTACATTCTCGGAGACCAGCTTGTCGGCCTTCTTCATGGTGTGATTGTAGTTGTAGGTCTCGCCGTCGGCCACAAAGTTGTCGCCGTATCCGGCCTCGTTGGTCTCCACGCGGACCCGGGAGACCTCACCCTCCATCCGCTCGGCGGGGTAGACCTCCTGGATCTTGCCCTCGGCCCAGGTGTAGATGACCACGTCGTCCTCGGCGTAGCCTGTGGCCTCGAACTCGTCCTTGGCGGCGGCCTCGCCCCACTGGCTCAGGTCGGACAGGGTGATGGTGCCGTCGGTCTCATCCACCCGCAGGACCTCAGCGGCGTAGCGGTGCATCACGGCCACATGGACTTTCTCTTCGTCCTTGGTGCTGTCCACAAAGACCTGGGTCACCACGCCGTTGCCGGTGCGCAGGGACTCGTCATCCTCAGCAGCACCAGTATGCGTTCCGTCCATGCCCATGCGCAGGAAGCACCGGTCGTCCTCGTTGCGGTTGCTATAGACGACTCCGCCGAAGGTGTCGGCATACCCCTCGTCCTCACCGTCGATAGTAATGACCCAATCGTAATCGGTGGCGGTGCGGCCCACGGCATCATAGATGGCTTTGGAGGTGACCTTGCCGGTCCACTCGTAGTCGGCCTCCTCGGCGTACTTGCCGATCTCCTTGTTCAGGTATACCCAGTTGTTGGAGGGCCGGCCGAAGGCATCCTCTGCCTCGTCTTTGCGCAGGTCGCCCTGGTACAGCTTCTCGCCTAGCTCCACGATAGGAGCGTTCAGAGCAGCGGTACTGGTAGCGCCTACATTGGCAGTGTCCTTCTTGATGGCCTCCGCGTACTTTTCACGGCTGGTGGTGTACACATAGTTGGTGCCGCTGGTGATCTGGACCTCTCCCACGACAATGTTCATCTTGTCGCTGTCGTCCACCTCTACCATGCCGGTCTCCAGACCGTTCAGCACCAGCTGGGCCACATCGTTCCGGGTCATGGGCACCCGGACAGCGGAGTCCACGTCCACCAGCAGGTCCACCTTGTTGGCCTGGTTGATGGTAGCCAGCTGCCAGTCGTCACCGAAGTCCGTGGAGTACTGGAAGTAGCCCAGGGCCTTCAGAATCATCAGGGTGGCCTGGCTGGTCACCACCGGGTCAGAGCCGCCGAAGGTGGTGGCGCTGTAGCCGGCGATGATGCCGTTGGTGTAGCAGGCCGCCACATAGGGCTCGGCCCACTCGGGGACATCGGTAAACGGGGACGTTCCGCGGTAGGTGGCTACACGGTAGTCCATCAGGTTGGACATGATGACGGCCATCTCATTACGAGTGACGTTCTGCGTGGGGTTGAAGTTGCTGTTGTCGTCGCCGGTCATGATGCCGACGGCCTGGAGCACTTCAATGGCCTCCACGTTCTCCTCAGAGGTCACGTCGTCGTAGCCCTTGGCGCTGCTGCC
>JAAWCR010000166.1 GCA_022793355.1 Lawsonibacter sp.
TCCTCCACGGTGTATCCCTCCGGGTAGACGGGAATCTGTGAGATCAGCCCCAGCCGCTTGTTGGAGGCAATTACAATGTCGCCCTCGTCTGGACGTACTACCCCGGTAAGGATACGCAGGAAGGTGGTCTTGCCGCAGCCGTTCGGCCCCAGCAATCCCACCCGCTCCCCGGCGTCCACCTGGAAGGTCAGTCCGTCTAATATTTTCTTTCCGACCTCAAATTCCTTAACCAGGCCGGACACGGATATATCTATCATGGTTTGGGTCCTCGCTTGTAAAATCTTTCGTCCTGGCAGCGACCAAAGGCCCCCTCGTAAAGGGGGGTTCAGGCACACGCCAGAGCACATCTGTTCTGCCGGTCAGGCAGTCCAGTAAACGGCGGCGTGGAACAAAAGCGATTTTAAAGACTAGGGCTTGTTTGAAACAGGTCAACATGCCAAAATGCTGGCTCTTTTTCCACCATGCTTTGCCAATTTTCCTTGAACTACATCCAGTATTCCTGCGTCAAATTGGCTTCGTCTGGCGAAAAAATTTCTCGCCGTCGGGCACAGTTCCATTGTTCAAACAGCGCCTATGGTTCCGCCGTCAACTCCAGCAGCCGGGCGGTGAGTTCCTCCAGCTTCATGCCCCGGGACGCCTTGACCAGGATGGTGCTGTCCGGCCGGACCACCTGGGGCAGAACCTCTTTGGCCTCCTCCCGGGTTTTGCAGTGAATCACCTGGGGAACGCCGGCGTCTCGAGCGCCCTGGACAATGCTACTGGACAGTTCGCCCACCGCCACTAAGCAATCGACTCCCACAGTGCCCAGATACTCCCCTACACCAGCGTGGAGGGCGGGGGCAAAGGGGCCAAGCTCCAGCATATCCCCCAAAATGGCTGCTTTAAACCGGCTCTGGCTGTCCGCCAGCACACTGATAGCGGCGCGCATGGACTGGGGGTTAGCGTTGTAGGTATCGTCCAGAATAGTAATGCCGTTCCCCCGGCGCAGTACATTCATCCGCATGCGGGTAGGGACAAACTGACCAATCCCCTCCTCAATCTGGCTGGGGGTAAGGCCGAACCGCTCCCCTACCGCCGCCGCGATCAGGGTGGGATAGATCATATGCTCTCCCAGGGCGGGAATCTTTACCTCCCGCTCCATGTTTGGGGTGGTCAAACGGCAGTGAATATGGCTGAAACCGTCGCCGCCGGTAACCTGGGCCCGGTAGTCGCACCCCTCCCCCTGACCGCAGAACAGAGCTGGGACAGGGGTTCTCCCCCGAAGCGCAGACAACAGCGGGTCGTCCCCATTAAGGACCACCAGCCCGTTTTCTTTGATGTGGGGCAAAAGCTCGCACTTGGCTTTCAGAATCCCCTCCCGGCTGCCCAGCCGCTCGATGTGGGCATCGCCGATGTTGGTAATGACTCCCAAATCCGGCTTCACCAGCCCGGCCAGATAGTCAATCTGGCCCAAGCCGTCCATTCCCATCTCCAGCACTGCCGCCTGAGCGCTGTCATCCAGCCGCAGCAGGGTAAGGGGCAGGCCCACACTATTATTAAAATTGCCCTCGGTCTTCAGCACCCGGTACTTCACGCCCAGCACCGCGGCCAGCATATCCTTGGCGGTGGTTTTGCCCACGCTGCCTGTCACCCCGATGAACGGGATGGGAAACTGGCGCTTGTACCAGGACGCCAAGTCCCCCATAGCCTGTTCAGTGTCCTCCACCTTGATATAAAACTTATCCGACCGACAGCTCTCCCATTCCCGGGCGGTGAGACAGCCAGAAGCCCCCCCCTCCAGGGCGGAGTTGATATAGGCGTGGCCGTCAAACCGGTCCCCCACCAAGGGGATGAACAGGGCGCCGGGATGGATGGATCGGCTGTCCGTCTCCACTCTGGCAACGGGTGCGGACAGATCGGCATATTCCCCCAGTAGATAGCCGTGCACCGCCTCCAGCAGCTGCCCCAAAGTGATGGTTTTCATCAAAGTCCCTCCTTGCGGGCCTCCAGAGATTTTTGGATAATAGTTTCACACAGGCTGGCATAGCTGATTCCAGCCGCCGCCGCCTCCTGCGGTACTAGGCTAGTGGGCGTCATGCCGGGCAGGGTATTGATTTCCAGGAAGTAAGGCGTCCCCTCGGGGGTGACAATGAAGTCGGCCCGGGCGTAGACCGACAGGCCGATGGTCTGAAATACGGTGAGGGCCGCCGCCCCCAGGGCCTTTTCCCAGGCAGCGGAAATGTGGGCGGGGCAGACCTCATGGGACGCGCCGGGCTGATACTTGTTGGCGTAGTTGTAAAAGCCCTCCTTGGGAATAATCTCGATGGAGGGCAGCGCCTGGTCCCCTAGCACTGCCACCTGGATCTCCCGGCCCTTGATGTACTCCTCAATAATGGTACGGCCTCCCAGATTGGCGCTCTCCTCAAGGGCCTGACGCAGGGTGTCCTTGCGCTTGGCAATATGCACCCCAATGGAGGAGCCGCTGGCGATGGGCTTTACCACCACAGGGGGCTTGATCCGGGCAGTCAGTTCCTCGATGTTCTCCTCTGTAACGGTGACCGTCTCCCACTGGGGGGTTTTTACTTTACCGGCCACCAGCCGCTTGGTCAAGTCCTTATCCATGGCAATGGCGGATCCCAGATAGCCCGAGCCAGTGTAGGGCACGCCTGCCAGGTCCAGAGCAGCTTGAATGCGGCCATCCTCGCCGCAGGCGCCATGGAGGGCCAGGAACACCACGTCTGCCCGGCGGCAGGTCTCCAGCACGCCGTCGCCAAGGAAGGAGCCGCTGTCCCCCGCCCGGCGGGACCGCACCTCCTCCAGGTCCGGAGCCTGGCGGGATATCCGCTTAAAAGAATCCGGAATGGGCGCGGCGTACAGGTTCTCACCGGAAGCCGCGCCGTCCAGACCGAAGAACATATCCATCAGGGCCGCCTGATGCCCCCGGTCCCGCAGGGCCTGGCAAACCAAGGCTCCCGAGGACAGAGAAACGTTGCGCTCCGGGCTGAGGCCGCCGGCCAATACCAAAATTTTCATAGACAATACCTCGTTTCAAAATATATGCGGGCCGCACCGCTGGCATGAATCTGCGGCTGTAGGCATACCAATCACATTTTATCATTAATATGGTATTCTACCATACTTGGGAATAATACTCAACCCAAAGACGAAAATTTTTCCTATTTTCCCTTTGACAACTTCTTTATTTTCCGGTAAAATAATCAGGCAGTAAGCTGGACAGCCGCGCGGGCGGGGCGAAAGGCCCGCCAGTGAGGAAAGTCCGGGCTCCGCAGGGCAAGGATAACGGGTAACACCCGCCGGGGGCGACCCTAGGAAAAGTGCAACAGAAATAGACCGCCTCTCCCTTCTATGGATGGGTGTGGAGGCAGCGGAGCCGCCGTGCAGGCGGCTACCCTGTTTCTGCGTTGAGGTAAGGATGGAAAGGCGAGGTAAGAGCTCACCCGATGGCTGGGAACAGCCCATCGCTGTAAACTCTATCCGGAGCAACGCCGTGGGAACACACACAGACCGGCCCGGTCGTGTTCAGGAGGCGGCTTGAGCGCGTCAGCAATGGCGCGTCGAGATAGATGGCTGTCTTAAAAGACAGAACCCGGCTTACAGGCTTACTGCA
>JAAWCR010000015.1 GCA_022793355.1 Lawsonibacter sp.
AAGCCGAAAGGCTTGGTGATATAGTCGTCCCCTCCGGCCCGCAGGCCGTTGACCTTATCCTGCTCTGTAATCCGCGCCGTCAGGAACAAGATAGGACAGACAATATGATTCCGAATGACCTTACACAGTTCCAGCCCGTCCATCCCCGGCATATTGATGTCCAACAGAATGAGATTTGGCTTTGTATTCAGCTTTGCCAGGGCTTCATCGCTGCTGTTGGCTGCGGAAACCGTATAGCCGTGATCCTGCAAATGGGTGGAAAGCAATTCGGTCAGGATTGGTTCATCATCTACCACCAAAATTTTGTATGCCATGGGAACACCTCCAGTCTTTTTCATCATACAGGGAGAACGTCAAAATTTGGTCAAGTTTCTACACTTGTTGCCAAAGTAGCATATTATTTTCAAACAGAGCGTTCATTCTGCCAAACTCCTTCAGCCACGCCAGATAAGAGCGGACGGTGCTACCCACCAGGACATACCGCTCAAAGCTCTCCGGCAGACATTCTTTCGTCAACTCCTGGACCATGAGGGATTTGTGCCGCAGTTCTTACACGGGTAGCCGCCGTACAAAAAGGACGGCTCCAGAACAGGGTGGCGGGAAAAGGCGCACTCCGGTCAAACTCAATGTAGAATGTCTCCACGCTCCGCACCGGGTCATAGGGGAACAGCGGGTACGCTCTCATTTTGCCGCCGTCCTCCAAGAACACGGACGGCCTGACTAGGCCGTCCGTTTATCTTGCTATATCCTTCTGATAGGGTGTCAGACCACCGTTTTCCACCGCTTCAGGGTGGGGAACCAGCTCCGCATCATTTTCTCCGCCTCCTCCTGGGGACCGAAGGGGTGGCCGTTCTCGGCGTTGAACTTCAGATTAAAGGCGATGATATCGTCCATGGTGGCGTCGGGAGCGGTGAACGCCCCGTTCTGGTAGCAGTAGCGGCAGTAGTCGCCGCTGAGGGCTCCGCCGGTCTCGGTGCCCTTGTCCTCGGGCTTGTCCAGGGGCATGCCGCAGCACTGACAAAACGTTCTTTCTTCCATTGGAATAACCTCCTTATGTTGGGCGGGGTCTGCTGTCCCGCCTCTGACATAAGGATACGCCTTATAACCTGACAAGGTCTGTCCGGTTTCATAGACCGCCAAAGATTTTTTCAGCTCTTCCTTTAAAATATCCCGCCAGTAGTCCGGTGAGAGCACCTCCAGCTGCCCGCCGAAGGACAGCAGAAAGGACCGCAGCCATTGGTCCTCCGGGAAGGTACACGCCACCAGAAGCCGCCCGTCGGGCTGAACGGACACCTCCCTGGGGTGAAAGTAGTCCCGCACCCGCCAGGCGGCGGAGGGAGCAAAGCACAGCCGCAGATCCACCCCCCGGTAGTCCCCGGGCATGGGGGCCTCCAGCTGTTCCGGGGTTTGTCTGCGGGGACAGGTCCCCTCCTCCAGGGCCAGGTCCTCCATCCGCACCAGCCGGAAAATCCGCCAATCCTGCCGCTCCCGGCAGAAGGCGGACAGATACCAGCACCCGGCCTTGAACACCAGCCGGGCGGGCTCCACCGTCCGTCGGCTCATCTCCCCAGCGGAGCTGTAGTAGGTGAAGGACAGCGGCCGGCGCTCCAGTATGGACCGCTTCACCTGGGAAAAATTCTCCCGCTCCGCTGCACCGCTGCCCCAGTCGGAAAAATCCACCTCCAGCCAGTCGCCTCCCTCCCGGCGGAACAGGGCGGACAGCCGGGACAGGGCCTCCTCTCCCCCAACCGTGGACTGAACGGCCTGAAGGGCAAAGAGAATTTCGTCCTGCTGCTCTCTGGACAGCAGGGCCCGGTCCAGCACAAACTGGTCCATCAGCCGGATGCCGCCCCCCTTGCCCTTCTGGGCGTATACCGGGATACCAGCGGCGGACAGGGCGTCCACATCCCGGTAGATGGTGCGCTCCGACACCTCCAGCTTCTCGGCCAGCTCCCCGGCGGTGACGGCCCGCTTCTCCACCAGGAGGTAGAGAAGCTCAAAGAGGCGACCGTTTTTCATCGGACCGCAATCTGTTCCAGCGCCTGGCCAATGGGGGCGTTGATGGCCAGACCAGCCCTGCCGTCATAGGGAGTGGAGCTCTTATTCATAAGGACCAGCCGCTTTCCCCGGAAATAGTTGATAAGCCCGGCGGCAGGATAGACCGCCAGGGAGGTCCCACCGATGATAAGCATATCCGCCGCCTGGATATCGGCCACCGCCCCCTCAATGGTGGCGCTGTCCAGCCCTTCTTCGTAGAGCACCACATCGGGCTTGACGGTGCCGCCACAGGCACATTTGGGCACCCTGGTCCCCTCCTTGATCTCTGTCACGGTGAAGGGCTTATGGCATTTCATACAATAGTTGCGATGGACCGAGCCGTGGAGCTCCCAAACCCGCTTGGAGCCCGCCCGCTGGTGGAGGCCGTCGATGTTCTGGGTGACCACGCTGCGCAGCCTGCCCGCCGCCTCCAGTTCGGCCAGCTTCTTGTGGGCGGCGTTGGGCCGGGCGTCCAGGCAGAGCATCTTGTCTCGGTAGAAGCGGTAAAATTCCTCCGGCTGGGCGTCGAAGAAGGTGCGGCTCAGGATTTGCTCCGGAGGCCAGGCATACTTCTGGTTGTACAGCCCGTCCACACTGCGGAAATCCGGGATGCCGCTCTCGGTGCTTACCCCCGCCCCGCCGAAAAACACAATGGCGCGGCTCTCATCAATCCACTGCTGTAAGGTTTTAATTTTTTCGTCCATGGGAAGCCCTCCTTATAAACTGGAAGTTACCATTTTCCTTTCACAGTTCGTCCTCCGACCAAAATGCCGGAAAAGATAACAGCGAAAAACAAGAACGTAAGCCAGATTGGACTCAGTACCCAAAGCCAGGACCACGAAATCAATCCCGTTGTTTTTAGCACAACAAAAATCAGTGTTAAAACAACTAGAGAGTCTACCCCAGACCGTTTAACTTTCTGCTCCATACATATAAGCACCTCCAAAAACGAAATTTATCGCTTTAATTATATCACTGTCAGTCCCAAGCGTCAACGCGCCGGGAAATCTCCCTCTTGACTTAAACCCGGCTTCAAGTGGTAAGATAACCTGCAATATGCCAACGGCGCGCCGGGGTCGTCGCGCCCTACAACCGAACCTACAAGGAGGAAGGGTATGAACTACCATACATTAGGCCGTACCGGCCTGAAAGTCAGCGAGATCGGCATGGGCTGCGAGGGGCTGGTGGACAAAAGCTATGACCAGGTACAGGAATTTGTGGACAAGATGGAAGCGCTGGGGGTCAACTGCATCGACCTGTACTCCCCCAACCCGGAGATGCGCTCCAACCTGGGCAGGGC
>JAAWCR010000167.1 GCA_022793355.1 Lawsonibacter sp.
CCCACCAGAGCAGCCGTCAGCCCGCTTCCGGCTACCAGGGACAGAATGATGCCAAGCGTGGTGTTTCTGGTCAGCAGAACCAGGGCCACGGCCATGAGGGAAAAGGCCCAGTGAGGCAGCCACATCCAAAACGTGTACTGCAAAATCTGCGCGATAGAATCCGGGGCCGGATACATATGAATCAGCGCAGGAACCAGCAGCATCAGCAGGACGGATAAAACAGTAATAATTCCACTGTAAATACCCGCCAGCGTTATTTTTGACAGCACGTAATTCCGGCGGCGAAGATTGACACAGCAGATATTTTTGATAAAGCCACTGGAGAAATCGCCGTTGACAAACAGCGTCATCCCAATCCCGGTCATGACCAGCAAAAAGCCGCTCCCCAGGGTTTCGTGCATCAGATCCAGCTGTGACATATTTTGGATATACTCGCTCATCACGCGGTCAGACTCTGTGATTTCCGCTCCCTGCGCCTCCATCGCATCCATCATCTCCGGGTCCGCGACAGCGTAAGCCATGACCGTCACCATAACCAGCAGCACAGCCGTCACGCTCAGGATTATATAGAAGCTCCGGCTTTTGAACAGCCGCCGCAGGTCCATACGCAGCAGATTAAACATGGTCCGCACCTCCCATCCGTTCCAGAAAATAGCCCTCCAGGTCCTGCCGGTGCAGGCCCATTTCTTCTACCGCAATCCCCACCTGGGTGAGAATTTGTCCTACCGCCTTGGGGTCCACGGCTTCGTAGATCCGAATCTCACCCTCCGGCCGCATCTCCCAGCGTTTCAGATGGAGCTCCTGTTCCAGCAGAGCCGCCGCCTTCTGAGGCTGGTCCGCCTTAAGGTGCAGATAGTCGGTGCATTTCTGCTCCAGCTCGGCGGCGGTGATCTGCTCCACCATCCGGCCCTGTTGGATGATGCCGTACCGGGTGGCGATCTTGCTCAGCTCCCCCAGGATGTGAGAGCTGACCAGGATGGTCAGGCCCCGATTCCGGTTCAGTCCCAGCAGCAGCTCCCGCATCTCCCGAATGCCTTCCGGGTCCAGACCGTTGATGGGTTCGTCCAGCAGGAGAAGGTCCGGTCCGCCCAGCAGGGCCAAGGCTACACCCAGCCGCTGCTTCATGCCCATGGAGTAGTGGCGAACCGGCTTTTTTTCCTTCGGGGACAGGCCCACGGTTTTCAAGATTTCCCCCACCTGCCGCTCCGGGCGGTCCAGCCCCAGCAGGGTAGCGTAGAGCCGCAGATTTTCCTGTCCGCTCATGTCGGGGTAGAGCCCCGGCTGTTCGATAAGGGCCCCCACCCGGCGGCGGGCCACCGAATCACGGACCGGCTTGCCGAAAATCAGGGCCTCCCCCTGGGTGGGCCGGGCCAGGCCGCACAGGAGTTTTAGCGTGGTGGACTTGCCCGCGCCGTTCTGGCCGATGAAGCCGTAGATATCCCCCGGCTCCACCCGTAGGTCCAGGTGATCCACCGCCCATCTGTTTTTGTAGCGTTTGGACAGGCCCATGGTCTGTATGACTGACATAGAAAAGCCTCCTTTTTTGTTTGCAGGCTCAGTTTAACAGACAAGTGCCCAAACATCGCAAAGGAAAGGTAAAGAAAGTATAAAGTTTACATGTTGTCACGTTCGCTTTGGCCGCGCATACCGGCCCGGCTCCACCCGCGCTTCGGCTAACTTAAACCCAATCCCCCACACGGTTTGAATGTAGCCGTCCGTGCCGCTGGGCCGCAGCTTGGCCCGGATGTTGCTGATGTGGACGGTGATGGTCTTGTCCTCCACGGCGTACTCCTCCTGCCAAACGGCCTTGTAGATTTGCTGCTTGGTAAAAACCCGCTTGGGCTGGCTTACCAGCAGCTCCACAATCTTGAACTCGTGGGCAGTGAGGCTGACCGGCTGGCCGGTGGCGGTGAGGGTCATCTCCTCCGGATTCAAGGTCCAGTCCCGGTAGCGCAGGAGCGTCTGGGCGGGGACGGCGCTGGCGTGGCGCAGCTGCACCAATATCCGGGCCCAAAGCTCCTCCAGCTGGTAGGGCTTGGTCAGGTAGTCGTCCGCGCCCAGACCCAGCAGCTCCACCTTGTCGGACAGCTCGGCTTTGGCTGACAGGACAATCACCGGCGTCCGGCTGGTTTTGCGAATCTCCCCGATCAGCTCACTGCCGGACAGCCCCGGGAGCATCAGGTCCACCAGCAGCAGATCGATGCCGCCCGCCTGCCAGAGCAGCCGGCCCTCGGTGCCGGAAAAGGCCTGAGCGCACGTACAGCCCTGCCGCCGCAGATATTCTGCGGTGGAATTGTTAATATCAGTATCATCTTCAACAATCAGAATCCGGGGCATAAGGCGGCCTCCTTGCGCAAAATAAAAGGGAACCTGAACGAATCGCCAGCGGTTCAAAGGGGGCGGTTCAGCAAGACGAATAGCGCCAGGTATTAAACAGGCTGATGCAGATAATAACGGCCATCAGCGCGATAAACAGACGCTCCACCGCTTCCCCTTTCATCCGCCGGTTCAGCCTTCTGCCCAAAATCCCCCCGCCCAATCCTCCGGCCACCATCAGGGCCAGCACAGGCCAGCGGAAAGGGGGGACAGAACCGGCAAAAAGGGTGGTCAGCAGATTGCAAAGCTGGCTGAACAAGATGATGTAAAGACTGTTGGCAGCGGCGGTTTTGGTGTCCATGCTGAAAAAGAAATAGAGCACCACCAGATTGATGGGCCCGCCGCCGATACCCAAAAAGCTGGACATACAGCCCAGGGTCAGGCCTATCACCCCGCAGGCCACCTTGTTTTGAACATTGTGCGTGGTGATACGGGGCCTGTTCAGCGTGTATAGAAGGGTTCCCACAGTAACAGCGGTCAGACAGGCAGCCTGGACCGCCCCCACCCGGTTGGGGTTGTTCGACATCTGACGCACCAGCGTAAACAGCTGATTGCCCAGTAGTCCCCCTGCCGCCGCGCCGATGGCCAGGGGCGTCCCCACGTCCAGGGAGACACTTTTTTCCCCGGCCAGCAAAGACTTCCCCACCGAATAGCAGCTCATGGACAGCACCGTACAGCCGGACAAAAAGCTGATGGCGGACACCGTTTCCAGATGAAGCAGATCGAGGACGGGCTTGATAATCACGCCGCCGCCGATGCCGCAGACCGCTCCCACAACGCTGGCCCCCAATGCCACAAAGAAAAATATCAGCATAGAATCACCTCATGTTCAACAGGCTCTGCGCCCTGCGCAGACGGGAGAAGGTATAGGCAAAAAATCCGGCATACGCCTCGCAGTAGTAGTTCCGGCCCAGCCCGCCGGCTTCCGCCAGCCGGTCCCGGCGGCAGCCGTTTCGGCACAGGGGATACCATTGGCAGCGGCGGCATTCCTCCGGAACGCGCCGGGATGCCTCCACAAAGCCCAGCTCCTCCCTGGCCCGATCCAGCTCCGCCCAGGAATTCCGGAGGATATTCCCCAGCCGGCAGGCGTCCAGGCCGTAGAAATCGCAGGGGTAGACGCTCCCGTCCGCCTCCACCAGATACTGCAAGCCGCAGCAGCCCCGCATAGAGCACTGCTCTGGGGTGTGTCCCCCCAGCATCCACAACAGATTATCGAAGTAGCGGATGGACCAGTAGCGCCCCTGCTCCAGCTCCCGGAACCAAAGGTCGAAGAGGTTTTTTAAAAACGCCTCATACTGTGGGGGGGAGAGGGAGTAACCCTGCCCGCCCCGCGTCTCCTCCAGCGGGTCCAGACAGGGAATATATTGCTGAAACCGGAAGCCCTCTTTGCACAGCGCGCCAAAAACGCTCTGAATATGCTTGGCCAGATAGCCGGTTACAACGGTGAGAACGTTGTATTCCACCCCGGCCTGTTCCAGCAGCCGAGCCGCTCGAAGCACCCGATCGTAGGTGCCCTTCCCCGCCGCGTCCCGGCGGAAACGGTCGTGGCAGGCCCGGTTCCCATCCAGGGATAGGCCCACCAGAAAGCGGTTCTCCCGAAAAAAGCGGCACCACGCCTCGTCCAACAGCATTCCGTTGGTCTGGATGGCATACTGCACCGCCAGCCGGCTGTGGGCCGTGTTCCGCACGTGGGAAACAAAATCCCGGTAAAAATCCAGACCCGCCAGGGTGGGCTCGCCCCCCTGAAACAGGAAGGTGACCGAGCCGTCCGCCGCCCCCGCCGCCTGCTCAATTAAAGTATGGCTTACCTCGCTTGACATCAGCCCGTAGTTTGGGACGGCGCGCATGCTGGCCTCGTCCGCATAGAAGCAGTAGGTGCAGCGCAGATTGCAGCCGCTGGAGGCCGGTTTTAACAAAATGCTCAGGGGCGGCATGGTTCCCCCTCCTTTTCTCCATTTGGAATCGGGCCGCCCAAATGGGCGGCCCGCGCTGTCTATTTCCTGGCGGGACCGACGGAGCGGCCCAGATAAATTTCCGGGGCCAGGACATAGGTATAATTGATGTCGTCGCAGTCCCGGTTGCGGATCATCCGCATGAGCCGGGAGGCCACCTCCTGCCCAATCCGGCAGCCCTGATGGACTGAACAGGTGACCCCCTCGGCCTCCCAGTCCTCGTTGGAGTAATCGAAGCACACCAGGGAACAGTCCTCGGGCACCCGCTTCCCCTGTTTCTCCAGCACCCGGCGGACCATCTGATAGATCATATAATTGCAGCAGACTACTGCGGTGCACTGGGGCAGGCGCTTGAGAAAGCGGGCGATGGAACGGGCGAAGCTGGGGTCATGGGCCTCGTTGGAGACGCACCATTTGGTATAGTCGTCCTGGTACTCCACTCCATTTTTCTGAAGCGTGGCCGCCATCCCCTGAAACTTTTCAATACTCTGGTAGTTATCCGAGACAAAGATTCCCGCGATATTCCGGTGGCCATGCCGGATCAGCAAGCCGATAAGCTCCTCGGCGCACCGCAGGTCGTTAACCACCACCCGGGGGTATTTGAGATTGCGGTAGTAGTTATTGTAAAAAATCACCGGGATTCGCTTCTGGTAAATCTTCTGATAGCAGTCCAGGTTAGGGTTAAGCAGGCTGGCCTTAACCCCGTCCACAATAAAGCCCTGAAAACCCTGGTTGATAACGGTCTGGAGGCAATGGCGCTCGTTGGCAAACTTGTTGTCTGTAAGGAAGGTGCGCAGATCCACCTGGTCGGGGGGCAGGATGCTGCGGATACCCTCCATCAGGCTGGAGTTGGCGTTTCCGTCCTGGCCCTGGAGAATCAGGCCGATCTTCAGCTTTCCTCCACTGCCTCCCAGCTCCCAGGACAGGGCTGCCTCCTTGTTGATATAGGTGCCGCTTCCCTTCACCCGGCGGAGCAGCCCCTCCCGCGCCAGCTGTTCCAGGGCCCGGCGCACCGTCTCCCGGCTGACGGACAGCTTGCGGCTCAAGGTGTTTTCCGAGGGGAGTTTTGTGTTGCCGGAGAACTTGTTTTCCTCAATATAGGCCCGTACCCAAAGATAGACCATCTCCGATTTTCCGTCCAGCGTCTTCATAACGCCCTCCCTGAAAGCTGTGCGGTGCTCAGTTCGTGATTTCGGGCCGGGTTCCCTCCGCCCTCTCAATCCAGCTCAGCAGCCGCTCCCGCAGCTCCTCCTTCACCTGAACGTAGGCGGGGTCGGCCACCACGTTGTTCAGCTGGTGGGGGTCCTTCTCCATGTCGTAGAGGAAGTCGTCGGCATACCGGCCGGCCGCTGCCGCTTCGCCTCCGTTGACGCCGGGGGCGTAGACCGAGTAGGTATACCGGGCCGTGCGGATGCACCGGCCCACCCGGCTCTCGGAGATCTGCGCGAAAATTTCGTTGGTTCTATTATCGTCCCTTTTCTCCGCCACGTCAAGGAGGTTTTCTCCAATCATGGCGTCCCCCACATCCACCCCGGCCAGGGCCAAGATGGTCTTGGGCAGGCTGGCGGTGCTCACCAGTTCCTCCACAGCCACGCCTCCCTTGAAGGGCCCGCCGGCAATCACCAGGGGCACATGGATGCAGGCGTCGTGGCAGGAGCGCTTATAGTCGTCGTAGCCGTTGAGGTGGGAATCCCGGTTGCGGGTGAGGAAGTGGGAACCGTGGTCGGAGGCGAAGATAATCACCGTGTTGTCATACAGCTCCTTTTCCTTCAGCTTGGCCACCAGCCGGCCCAGGTTCTCGTCCAGGCTGGCACACTGACCCAGGTAGTCAGGGTACTCCTCCGCTGCGTTGCCCCCAAGGACCTTCAGGTCCTCGGGCAGGACAAAGTCTTTAAACCGCTCCTTGGAGCCATCTGGGCCTTCGTAGTGCTTGCGGTCATTCTGATGGTGGGGCTCAATCTGGGAGATGGTCATAAAGAAGGGCTTTTTTCCGTCGTACTGGTCGAAGAACTCCAGCGCCATGTCGTTGATGCAGTCGGCCCGGTAGCCCTTGAAGTCGATGCGCCGGTCATTCTCGTCAAAGACAAAGCCGTCGTAGCCGTGGGAGGTGAACTCCAGCACGTCGGCGGTGCGCCAGAAACCGGTGTAGCCCCCCCGAAGCTCCCGGGGGATTGCGGTTACGGTGTGGTCTATCCTGGGGGGCTTCTCCAGCTCCCCGTCGCTGGCCAGGTGCCACTTGCCAATGTAGGCGGTCTCATAGCCCGCCTCCTCAATATAATTGCCCAGCGTTTTCACCCCGGCGGGCAGCATGATGTTGTTGCGGAAACAGCCCGTCTCGGTGGGCCACTTGCCCGTTTGGAACAGGGCGCGGCAGGGGCCGCACACCGGTTGAGGGGAGAAGGCGTTGTCAAACTTGACCCCTTCCCGGGCCAGCTGGTCCAGGTTGGGGGTAATGTCCAGGGGCTGGCCGAAGCAGCCGCAGGTGTCCCAACGCTGTTGGTCGGTAAAGTAGAAAATAATATTATTGGGCATTTGTCAGTCCTCCTTTTGTGGGTTGGCGTTACGCTCCTTTATCTTGCCCCGGACGATGGTGCCCACCGCCAGGAGGATCAGAATCAGGAAGATGATGCAGTACACGCTGCTGAAAAAGATGCGGGGGTTACCGTTGGAGATGAACAGGGCCCGGCGGAAGTTGGTCTCAGTCATGCTGCCCAGCACCAGGCCAAGCAGGATGGGAACCGGGGGCAGCTCCAGCTTACGCAGCACCCAGGACAGGATGCCGAAGATAAGAGCCACGCCCACATCGAAATAGTTTCCGTTGACGGAGTAGGCCCCCGCGAAGCAGAAAATCACAATGATGGGGGTAAGGATCTCCTGGGGAATGGACACAACCTTGGCAAACAGTGTGGTCAGGAATTTGCCCTGGAGACACATAAAGACATTGACCAGAATCAGGCCCAGCATGATGGCATACATAATGTCCCCCTGGGTGGTAAAGAGGCTCAGGCCGGGATTCAGGCCGTTGATCATCAGGGCGGAGAGCATAATGGCTACCGTGCCGTCCCCAGGGATGCCCAGGGTGAGCAGGGGGATCAGGGTTGCGCCGGTGACTGCGTTGTTGGCCGACTCGGCGGCGGCGATTCCCTCTACAGAGCCGTGGCCGAACTCCTCCGGGTGCTTGGACATGTTCTTGGCGGTGTTGTAGCTGAACCAGGAGGCCTCCGAGGCCCCGGTGCCGGGGATGATGCCCACCAGCACGCCGATGATGGAGGACATCAGCACTGGCCGGGCCATGCGCTTATACTCCGTCTTGGTGATAACCCCGTCGTCCTTGATCTGGGTGGTGTCCAGGTCGAGCCGGTCCAGGCGCTTCTCCGCCTTGGCCATGATCTCCACCAGGGCGAACAGGCCGATCAGGCAGATGGCCAGGTCCAGCCCCAGGTAGAGCCTGGGGACGCCGAAGGTGAAGCGGTCATAGCTGGTCATGGGGTCGGAGCCTATGCAGGAGATAAGCAGGCCCAGGCAGGCGGAGATCAGGCCCTTGATCATGCTTTTACCCGACACGCCGGCGATGATGGTCAAGCCGAACACGCAGACCATGAAATACTCCGCCGTGCCCAGCTGAGCGGCAACCCTGGCCACCTGAGGCCCCAGGAAGAGGAGCATCAGCGCGGAGAACACCCCGCCAAAGGTAGAGGCGTACAGGGCGATTTTCAGCGCAGCCTTGGTGCGGCCCTGTTCCGAGAGCGGGTGGCCGTCCAGCATGGTGGCCGCCGCGTGGGGGGTGCCGGGGGTGTTGATCAGGATGGCGGACACACTGCCGCCATAGCCGCCGGCGCAGTAGATACCCAGCAGGAACATCATGCCGGGTATGGCCGTCATGGAATAGGTGACGGGCAGGAACAAAATCACGCACAGGATAACGCTCAGGCCGGGAATGGCCGCGAACACCGAGCCGATAAACACGCCGATGTTAATCCACAAAATATTCTCCAGCGTGAACAGCAGGCCGGTGGCCGGAATGATATGCTGCAACATAAGCCGTCCGCCTCCTTAAAAGTCCACGCCCAGGGCGAAGCGGAAGGCCGCCCAGATGGCCACCGCCAGGACCAGGGTAATGACATAGTAGGATTTCTTCCGGCACCGAAAGTAGAGCAAAAAACCCAGGCAGCAGAAGATTGCGCCAATCACAAACAGGCCGGTGAGCTTGCTCAGGAACCAGGTGCCAATCAGAATGCCCAGAATAACCAGGGCCTTGACCTCCACCTGAATGTTGATGACCTTCCAGTTCAGGGGCTGCTTGGTGGCCAGTTTATACAGCTCCTTTGCCACCAGTATGGCGCAGCAGAGCATCATCACCACCATCAGCAGGGTGGGGAAGGCCCGGCCGTTGACCACGTCCTTTTCAGAAACCGCAACCTGGTCCGGCATAACCAGAAAAACGACAAGGGCGAAGAGGAAAAACACCACGCCGGTAACCAAATCAATGGGAATTCGAATCTCTTTCTCGTGCAGCTTCCGGCCCCAGGCGTCCATACGGCCGTTGAACTGCTCCACCCACTTACTCATGGGGGGACCTCCTTTCTTGACTAAAGAAAAAGGGGAATGGGCGGGATTCCTCCCCGATCCCATTCCCCCACATGTTGTCTGTGGTGCGCAGATCAGCCGGCAACGATGTCCTTGTACTCGTTGACGATATTCTTCACGTTGTCTACGTGGGCCTCCACGTCCTCCACGGACATGGTGTCCACCTCCAGCAGCATGGTGTCGTGCAGCCAGTCGGCGACCTCCTGGTCGGCCAGAATCTTGCCGTAGAGCTCCTTGAGCTCCTTCACCTTCTCCTCATCTGTGCCGGCGCGGGCCATGACGAAGCAGCGGTTGCGGAAGTAGGGGTAGCCGTGCTGGCCCACAC
>JAAWCR010000168.1 GCA_022793355.1 Lawsonibacter sp.
ACTCCGCCCTTATCGTGCATAACCGGAGTATAGCCGAGACTTTTGATAAAATCGCTGACATCGTTTCGGACATGCTTTAAATCATAGTAAGTCGAACTGACAAAAACTCTAGGCGTTGCCATTCATAATTCCTCCCAGTATTTTTATTTGGCTGCAATCACAAAAAGCATAACATAAAAAAGTGAATTCTGCAATATTTTCATATTTTGATAAACAGAGCGGCGCCCCGGGGGCGCCGCTCCGCACATTTATTCAAAACAGATGGAATAGGCCAGCGTCTTTTCCTCCCCGGGCTGGAGCAGGACGCAGAAGGGTTTGTCCTCAAACCTGCCGCTCTCGTCGTCCCAGGCGGCGCAGCCCTGCCAGGGCTCCAGGCACAGGAAGGGGGCCCCCGGCTTGGTCCAGAAGGCCACCATGGGGAACTGGGTGAAATTCAGCCGCACGCCGCATCCCGTCTCCTTGTGGACCAGCGACACGTTTTCCGACCGGAGGAGGCTGAAAATGATGGTGTCCAGCCGGGCGAAAAGGTCGTAGCGCAAGGGAATGCGCCCATCCCCGACGAGCATGGGCTCGGTCGAGGCGTGGCGGATAATGCCCTCCGGGGTGAGCAGATGGCTGGCCGCCCGCTCTGGAAGGTCAAAGACCAGCTCATAGTCCTCAAAGCGCTCCCCCTCCTTCAGGGGACAGCGGATGGCGGTATGGCCGCCGACGCAGAAGGGCATGGGAACGGCGTTGGGATTCGTCACCGCGAAGGTGGTGGAAAAGCCGTCCTCCAGCAGCCGGTGGGTCACCCGCAGCACAAACGGGTAGGGGTAGCGGGCCAGGGTCTCCTCGTTCTCCCGCAGCTCCAGGGTGATAAAGTCTTCCTCCTGTTCCACCGGGGTAAACTCCATTCCCCGGGCAAAGCCGTGGCGGCCCATCTCACAGGTTTTGCCGTCAATTTGAATCTTGCCATCTTTTAACGAGCCCACAATGGGAAACAGAATGGGGTTTTGGCCCGACCAGAAGGCCGGGTCTCCTTGCCAGATATATTCCCGGCCGGCTCCGTCCCGCAAGGAGACCAATTCCCCGCCTTTGCTCCGGACTGCCGCCCGCAGCTCGCCCCTGCTCAGCTCAAAATTCATGGTGTTTCGCCTCCTCGAATTATTTCGGTTAAAATGCCACCTTCAAAAACAGGGCCACAGCACAAAGAATCATGGCGCAGGGGACATAGAGATACCGGCCCAGGCCGTACCACACCGCCCCGGCAGACTTCTTCGCCCCACAGTTGATCTCTTCCATCAGCTCCTCCCGCCGCATAATCCAGAACCAGGACAGCGCGCCCAGGGTGGCCCCGATGGGGATGATATAGATGGACACAATGTCCATCCAGGGACCCCACTTGGAAATGGGCTCCATGTTGACTCCAATCCCCAGGCATATCACGCACAGGAGCACCAGCATCACCTTCCGGTTCAGCCGGGGGAAGCGGTGCAGCAGGGATTCCCCCACCGCCTCAAACATGTTTTGCAGGGAGCTGACCCCGGCAAACACCATGGCGGTATACAGAATCACGGCGAACAGCCGCCCCAGGGGGATGTCCTGTAGGATACGGGGCAGCGTGACAAAGAGCAGGGAGGGTCCCGCCCCTATGTCCAGCCCGTAGGCGAAGCAGGCGGGGATAATCACCAGGGCGGCTACCAGGGCGGCGATGGTGTCGAACAGGGCGGTCTGTCTGGCCAGGGACACCACATCCTCCTCGGGCCGAAGGTAGGCCCCGTAGACAATCATGCCGCTGCCCGTGATGGACAAGGAGAAAAACGCCTGGCCCATGGCCCAGATCCACACCATGGGGTCCAGAAGGTCCTCCCACCGGGGGGTGAACATATACTTGTAGCCATCCGCCGCCCCGGGCAGAAAGGCTACCCGGACGGCCAGAATGAGAAAGATAACGAAAAACAGGGGCATCATCACCTTGTTGGTCCGCTCGATGCTCCTGGCCCCCAGGAGGAGTGTGAGCAGTGTGCCCACCACCACAATCACATGGAAGGGCACCACCGAGTAGTCCGACAGGGAAAAGCTCTCAAACCAGGGGCCGGGGTCCACCGTCATCAGCGAACCGCCCACCGAGGCGGCGAAGGCCTTGAGCACATAGGAGATAATCACCGCGTAGCCCAGGGCGATGCACATCGAGCCGGCCAGGGGCAGCCAGCCCAGCGCCCCGCCGGCGGGACCCAGTTCCTTCTTCCGGCTGGCCCAGGCCATTCGGTAGGAGCCCAGGGTGCCTGTATGGGCACGGCGGCCCACCGCGTATTCAGCGGACAGGCCCACCGTGCCGAACAGCAGGATGAAAAACAGGTAGGCCAGCAGGAAAGCGCCGCCGCCGTTGCTCCCCATTTTGGACGGAAAGCCCCACACGTTCGCCATGCCCACCGCAGAGCCCACCGCAGACAGCACAAAGCCCCAGCTGCTGGTAAAATGCCGTTTTTTCTCACTCATAGGTTCTTTTCTCCTTCTCTTTCCACTGTAGTCCCTAGTATAATATAAAATGCGCAAAAAGGCAACGAACAAATCCGCAAACCCCTAAAATTTTGCCGGCTCGGGGTGAAAAATCCCCGGAGGGCTGCGGCCCTCCGGGGATTTTGAACCTTTTACGCCTGTCTCACCCGCACCTCGTCCCCCTGTGCCATCACTTGAAGGGTGTCGCCCTTCTTCAGCTGCCCGGCCAGCATCAGGTCGGCGGCGGGGTCCTCCACCAGAGAGGCGATGGCCCGGCGCAGGGGACGCGCGCCATACTCCCGGTCACTCCCCTTCCCCGCCAGGAGGGATACCGCCGCCTCCTCCACCGCCATGGCGATGCCCAGCTTATCCAGCCGCCGGCGGGTCTCCCCCAAAAGCTGGCGGGTTATGGCGTTGAGGGTGGGACCGTCCAGGGGGTGGAACACCAGGGCGGCGTCCAAGCGGTTGAGAAACTCCGGGGCGAAGGTGCGCCCGGCGTCGGACAGCACCGCCCGCTCCAGCTCCTCCCGCTCCGCCTCCCCCCCGGCGGCAAAGCCCAGCCGCTTACCCTTGGCGAACCGCTGGGCCCCCAGGTTGGAGGTCATCACCAACACCGTGTTTCGAAAGTCGGTCCTGCGCCCCTGGGAGTCGGTGAGCACCCCCTCCTCCATCACCTGGAGGAGGAGGGACCAGATATCCCGGTGGGCCTTCTCCAGCTCGTCCAGAAGGACCACCGACCAGGGGCGCCGGCGCACCCGCTCGGTGAGCTGGCCCCCCTCCTCGTGGCCCACGTAGCCCGGGGGGGACCCGATGAGCCGGGAGACGGTATGGGCCTCCATATACTCAGACATGTCGAAGCGGAGCAGGGCCTCCTCGCTGCCGAAGAGAGCCCGGGCCAGGGAGCGGCACAGCTGGGTCTTACCCACCCCGCTGGGGCCCAGAAGGAGGAAGCAGCCCACCGGGCGGCGGGGGTCCTTCAGCCCCAGACGGCCCCGGCGGATGGCCTTCACCACCAGCTCCACCGCCTTGTCCTGACCCAAAATATGCCGGCGCAGCGCCTTATCCAGACCGGCCAGGGCCTTTTTGTCCGCCTCGTCCGGGTCGCTGACGGGCACCCCCGTCCACTGGGAGAGCACCGCCTGGATATGGCGGGGCTCCACGGCAAACTGCCCCTGGCCCGACTGCCACTTCTGCCGCTCCCCCTCCAGCTCCCGGCGAAAGTCCCGCTCCACGTTGCGCAGGATGGCCGCCTGCTCAAAATCCTGCCGGCGCACCGCGTCGGAAAGCTGGCGGCCAGCCTGGGATACCCGGCCTTCCAGGCGCTGAAGCTCAGGGGGCAGAGCCTTGCCCGACAGCCGGGCCTGAGCCGCCGCCTCGTCCACCAGGTCAATTGCCTTGTCCGGCAGGAACCGCTGGGGCAGATAGCGGCAGGACAGGTCCACCGCCGCCTCCAGGGCGGTATCGGAGATAATCAGGTGGTGATGGGCCTCATACCGGCCTCGAAGCCCCCGCAGGATCGCCATAGCCTCCTCCCGGGTGGGCTCCTTTACCGTGATGGGCTGAAAACGGCGCTCCAGGGCGGCGTCCTTTTCGATATATTTCCGGTACTCGTCAATGGTGGTGGCCCCAATCACCTGCAGCTCCCCCCGGCTGAGGGCGGGCTTAAGGATATTGGCTGCGTCGATGGCCCCCTCGGCGCTGCCCGCCCCCACGATGGTGTGCAGCTCGTCGATGAAAAGGATGATGTTTCCCGCCCGGCGCACCTCGTTGAGGACGTGCTTCAGCTTTTCCTCAAACTCCCCCCGGTACTTGGTGCCCGCCACCATGGCGGACAGATCCAGGGCGTACACCCGCTTGCCCAGGAGATGCGGGGGGGCGTTTCCGTCGGAAATCGCAAGGGCCAGGCCCTCCACCACGGCGGTCTTGCCCACCCCAGGCTCGCCGATGAGGGCGGGGTTGTTCTTGGTGCGGCGGGAAAGTATCTGCACCAGCCGCTCCAGTTCCTCCTTCCGGCCAATCACCGGGTCCAGCCGGCCCTCGTTCGCCATGCGGGTCAGGTCCCGGGCGCACTGGTCCAGCTGGCGGGTGTCCCCGCCGGGACGGGCCTCCGGCTCCCGGGCCCGGGCCTTGGGGGGCGGAACCTCCTCCCCGCCCAGGGAGGCGGAGACCGACCGGTACAGCCCCTCCCCGTCCACCCCGCAGTGGCTGAGCAGGCGGGCCGCGCCGTTCCCCTTGCCCCGCAGCAGACCCAGCAGAAGATGCTCGGAGTTTACCGCGCGCTGGCCCAGACGGCGGCTCTCCTCCACCGCCCCCTGGATAGCCAGACAGCAGTTGGGGGTGAGGCCCTGAAAGCTGGACCGGGCGGGCACCCCCATCCCGACCCGCTGGGCAATGGCGGAGCGCAGGGCCTGGCTGTCCGCCCCCGCCCGGCGCAGGGCCGCCGCCGCCGGACTGAATTCCTGGCTTGCCAGCCCTAACAGCAAATGCTCGCTGCCCACGTAGCTGTGCCCCAGCCGGGCCGCGTTCTCCTGGGCCAGGCGTATGGCCCCAAGGGCCGTCGATGTGAATTGGCTGTCTGCCATACATGGATCACCTCTGCGTCAAAGTCTTTATTTCCATCATTCCCGGTTTTTTGCCGCTTTAGACACAGCCGTTCAACCCGGGGACACTCCGCCGGGCAGACGCAGCTATCCCCGGCAGACGCGGCCCTACAAAATTTTTCCGCTCCAAAAATTTAGCATTGCATTTTTCAAAAAATGTGCTAGAATAGGGAGTACCATTTTAATGGAGGTGTACATACCATGGCCTATGTTATCAGTGACGCTTGCATCAGCTGCGGCTCCTGCGTTGACGGCTGCCCCGTGGGCGCCATCGCTCAGGGCGACTCCCAGTACGTCATCGACGCCGGTGCCTGCATCGATTGCGGCTCCTGCGCCGGCACCTGCCCCATGGGCGCCATCGCTCAGGGCTAAAACCGGAAAAAACAGCGCCGATTACCGGCGCTGTTTTTTTATGCTCTCAAAGGATTCCGTGCATTTTTTCTGCATTACGTTTATATCTGCGCCGGGCCTTCATACTCCAAAAGGTCCTCAATCTTGCAGTTCAGTACATAGCAGACCTTTGCCATAAAGTCAAGGTCAACCCGCTCGACCTGATTGGCTCGATAATACCGGTCGATTACCTCATATTTCACTCCGGTAAGCGTTCTCAGGCGATTTCTGGTGATTCCACGGCGGTTCAGCACTTCCGCAAGCTTGACCCGGACACATCCATATTCCCCTATCTGATAGCTTACCAGGCTTCTTTCCCCATCCATCGTCTGTCCCTCCCCTCATACCTGGATACCACAGAACTATAACTCAGTAAGCTGTTCTAACAGCTTTAACGCAATAGGTTTTACATTAGGGGAACAGCTCTGAAAAAGTTTAATTACCCGTTCATTTTGATATTGATTGGATTCGGGTGTGATATTCAGCAAAATTTCTCCCAAATCACAGTTGAGCGCAGAACAGATGGCAGCAAGAGTATCTAAAGTAGGACGTACTTTCCCATTTTCAATTTTGGAAAGATATACAACTGTAATGTTCACGAGCTCCGCTACACGTTCTTGTGTCATTTTGCTGTTTTCTCGCCGTTGTTTTATTCGTGAGCCAATCAACTTATAATCCACCATATTGTATCACCAACTATAGTTTAACAATATGATTCCATTTGTTTAATAAACTATTATTTTAACTTGACTCAATAGAATAATCAAAGTAAAATAAATTTATCACAATCTCAGGAGGAAATTTTATGGAGGATAAAGAAGGCCACAGCATTTCTCAAGCTCCGCTGTCTTTGACCGAACCCGATATCAACTGGAAGCTCGACGACGGGCTAATCAACGCCGTAATCACAGCGGCCGTGTGGTCCGTGGGACAGCGGCCCGGGGTATGGAGCAAAATGATGACAGCACTGGACAAAGGAGGCCGGAAAACGAAAGAGGGCACCGTCCATGCGTTTCTCTTCCGGGCTATGGTGGACCGCCTGCGGGAGGAATTTCACTCCCTGGATGCCTGAGCCTTATTTTGCTTCCAAACTGCATAATTTTTCCTGCCCATCCCTTGCTTTTTGCGCTCTTGTCCATTACAATGAAGCGGGATGTACCATCCCGCC
>JAAWCR010000016.1 GCA_022793355.1 Lawsonibacter sp.
CTGAAAACCGGGGAGATAGCCCTGTACCGGGCCATTCGGGAGGGGGTGCCCATCGTGGACGCCGCCATTTGGAAGCTGGTGCGGCTTTGCGGCGGCGTGGGGGTGAAGTGTGCCGGCCGGGATGCGCAGGCGGGGCTGGAGGAGTTTTTTCGGACCGTAAGGGTCGGTTGGGGACAGAGGGGAATTCAGGCCTTTTTGGACCGCTATCTGGACGATTTGTTCACCTGCGGGCGGGCCCTGGGCGAGATTGTGCTCACCGGGGACGGCAGGGATATCGCAGCCCTGCTGTGCGCCGGCCCGGAACAGGTGGAGGTGAAGGTGGGGGACAGCCCCCTGGACTTCCGGCTGTGCCGGGCGGGGCTGGGGGAGGACAGGGAGCTGCCCTGGCAGGAGCTGTTGCTGTTTACCCCCTTTCAGCCAACGGGGGACGCCCCCTGCGGGGTGTCGCTGCTGCGTTCGATGCCCTTTATGACAGGAATTTTGCTGAAAATTTTTCAGGCCACCGGTCAGAACTGGGAGCGGGCGGGCAGCCTCCGCTTTGCCGTGGTGTGCAGGCCCGGAGAGGGGGAGGAGGCCTTTGCCCAGGAGCGGTGCGGCCTGCTGGCGCAGGAGTGGTCCGCCGCCATGCAGTCGGGCCGGGAGGGGTCCGTCCGGGACTTTGTGGCGGTGGGGGATGTGGACATCAAGGTGATTGGGGCGGACAGCCCGATTCTAGACAGTCAGGTGCCCGTGCGGCAGATTCTGGAGCAGCTGATAGCCAGAACGGGAATCCCGCCCTTTATGCTGGGGCTGTCCTGGTCCTCTACAGAGCGGATGAGCGCCCAGCAGTCCGACCTGCTGACCAGCGAAGTCACCGCCATCCGGAGAGCGGTGGAACCCGCCCTGTGCCGGGTGGCGGAGCTGTGGCTCAGGCTCCACGGGTTTGGGGAGGCGGTGGAGATTGTCTGGGAGGACATCAACCTTCAGGATATTGTGGAGGAGGCCAGGGCCGAGCTTTACCGAGCCCAGGCTGAAAAATTGAGGAGGGAACAGGTTTGAATATTGTGAAAGGGGCCGTTGGAGGCGAGGGAGCGGCGCTGGTCGCCGGCGACCTGGAACTGATTGGCCAGCTGGCCCGGAAACCTTTGGGGGAAGAGGAGGTGTATATCTTCTCGGTGCGGCTGTGCGACAACGAGATTGACCGGGACTTTGAGCGCTTCGCCCCCCAGACCCTGGAGGAGCTTGCACCGATGTTTGTGGGGAAGAGCGGGATCTTCGACCACCAGTGGTCGGCCCTGGGACAGGCGGCCCGTATTTTTAAGACCGAGGTGGTTTGGGAGCCGGACCGGCTGACAAAGGCCGGGGACTGCTGCTGCTGGCTCAAGGGGTACGCCTACATGATGCGCACCGAGAGCAACCGGGACCTGATTGCGGAGATTGAGGGAGGCATCAAGAAGGAGGTCAGTGTGGGCTGTGCGGTGGAGCGGGCGGTCTGTTCCATCTGCGGCCAGGACTGTGCGGCGGAAGACTGCGGACACCAGAAGGGGCAGGAGTACGGCGGGCAGCTGTGCTACGCCACCCTGGAGGGGGCGGCGGACGCCTATGAGTTCTCCTTTGTGGCGGTGCCCGCCCAGCCCGCCGCCGGTGTGGTGAAGTCGGTACGGCCAGGGGAGGCGCAGGCTGCCGCGCGGTTGGAAGAGGAGGCCGCCCTGGGGCGGAAGTATTTGGACCGTCTGCGGGCGGAGGTGGTACGCATGGCCCTGCTGGCCGACCAGGAGCTGGACGGCCGGGCGGTAAAGTCTCTGGCGGACAAGCTGTCCCACCGGGAGCTGGAGGAGCTGGCGCGGTCCTTCGCCCGCAGGGCGGGGGAGCGCCTGCCCATGAAAACCCAGCTGAGCTACGGGGAGAGCCCCGCCGCCAAGGAGGAAAACCAGGCGTTTTTGGCTTGAACGTCTTCCCTTGCCAAGGGAAGATGGGGCGGCAAGTCCGCCTCTGCGCAGAGGAATCTGCAAAATTGAGGAAGGAGCGTGGATATCAATGGCATTTTATTATGACAATCTAAAGCTGGACAAGGGGATGTACCGGGAGGCCGGCCGGTCTTTCAGTCAGGTGCTGGAGCGGGAGGACCCCAGCGAGAGGTATAAGGGCACCAGCCTGGAGGGGCTGGACGCCTTTCAGCGGCAGCTGAAACGGTTCAATATCAAGGTGAAGGGCGAGGAGAGCGACGTGGTGGAGCGGTTTTTCCAGACCTCCGACGCCGCGGTCCTCTTCCCGGAGTACATCGCCAGAACGGTGCGGCAGGGCATGGAGGAGGGAGACATCCTGCCCCATATTACTGCCGCCGTGACCAAGGTGGAGGGGATGGACTACCGCTCCATCACCTCCGCGGCCGGCGGAGAGGAGAAAGAGCTGAAAACGGTGGCCGAGGGGGCGGAAATTCCCTCCACCACCATCAAGGTTCAGGCCAACCTGGTCAGGCTGAAAAAGCGAGGCCGCATGCTGGTAGCCAGCTATGAGGCGGTGCGCTTCCAGAAGCTGGATTTGTTCTCCGTCACCCTGCGGCAGATCGGCGCTCACATCGCCCGTACCCACCTGGAGGACGCGGTGGATGTGCTTATCAATGGCGACGGCAACAGCAATCCCGCCGAAAGGACCGCCGTTGCCGCGGGCAAGGCGCTGGACTACAACGCCCTGGTGGACTTTTGGGCCAAATTTGACCCCTATGTGATGAATACCCTGCTGGTGTCCGGGGACGTAATGCTTCAGCTGCTCAAGCTGCCCGAGTTCCAGAACCCCCTTACCGGGCTGAACTTCCAGGGCACCGGCAAGCTGACCACCCCCTTGGGAGCCACCCTGCTGCGCACCAGCGTGCTGCCCGAAAAAACCGCCGTGGGGCTGGATAAGCGCTTTGCCCTGGAGATGGTGCGCAGCGGAGATGTGATGGTGGAGTATGACAAGCTCATTGACCGACAGCTGGAGCGGGCGGCCATTACCACTATCAGTGGCTTTGCCAAGGTGTTCCCGGAGGCGAGCCGCGTGCTGGAAATCTGAGATGGACCGGGAGATTTTGGCCCTGTGCGAGGCGATGGGGGGGTCTGAAAACCGGGAGGAGCTGATGCTCCCCCTGGTTCAGGCGGTCCGGGAGCTGCTGGCCGCCCGCCTGAAGGAGGGGACGCGGCCGGAGGACTGCGGGCCGGTATTCCCCCTGGCCGCCGCCATGGTGGTTATGGAGCAGAGGAATGGACTGACCGCCAGCGGGAGTACGGGCGGCGTGAGCTCCTTCACCGCCGGGGATCTGACCATCCGGAGGGAGAGCGGCGGCAATCCGGGGGCAAAGAGCCTGACGGAACAGGCGGAGGGGCTGCTCTCCCCCTGGCTAAAGGACAGCGGCTTTGCGTTTCGGGGGGTGGAAGGATGATGGAGCGGATCTGGGACGATATTTTGGAGTGCTTTGGACAGGAGGTCACCTTGAGCGAAGGGGAGGAGGCCGTAACCCTTCATGCCCTTATACAGCCCATTCTGGAGCGGGAAAGGCTTCAGGAGGCCCCTTCCCCCCTGGGGTTGGAACGGCGGGAGCGGCTTCGCTATATGGGACCCGCTGAATCGCCCCTCAGCCCGGACACCCTGGTGAAGTGGAAGGGCAGGGACTACCAGGTGCGGTCCGCCTGTCTGGCGGGGGAGGGGGTATGCCCCCACTGGTGGGCTGTGCTGTACCCCAGAGAGGAGGCGGCGCTGTGAGCGCAGGTTTGGAGCACATTCGCCGGCACATGGCGGATTTCCTCAACAGCCGGGGAGTGAGGGCTGTAACCGCCTGGCCCATGACCCCCAGGCGGGAACCGGAGGGGCCGGTGGCGGTGGTCTCCCTCCGGGGGTGCCGGGCGGGGCCGGCCAGCTTCCAGAACTACCTGGGGGACCGGTACAACGAGGAGACAGGCCGGTGGGAGGAGCAATATGGCCGCAAGGCCGAGATCACCTTCGGGCTGGACCTCTACGCCCCGGAAAAGGGGGACGGGGAGGCGGTGCAGGCCGCTTTCGACGCGCTGGCCGGAGCCCTGCTTCTGGGCGGGCCCGAGGGGCTGGAGCTTCAATCCTTCTCCTGCGGGCAGACCGTCCGGGATGGGGAGAGCCGGCGGCTGAAACGGCCGGTGGAGGCGGTATGTACCGCGTGGTTGTGCGCCGTATCCGACGCGGGCGGCGCCTTTGTTGATTTTGAATTGCGAGGTGTAAGGAAAGTATGAGTATCAGCGTACATCAGCGTCCCGGAGTTTACTCCTCCTATGACGCGTCCACGGTGGTCAGCGGAAAGGGCGGGGGCCGGATGGTGGGCCTGGCCGCAGTCAACACCGCCGCCCCGGCCGGGACGGCTCAGACAGTCACCAGCTACGATCAGGCGGTGACGCTGTTCGGCTCCGGTGGGGCCGAGGGGATGGCGGAGCTGATCCGGCTGGCCCTGAAAAACGGGGCCTCCGGTGTGGCGGCCGTCCCCGTGGCCAGTGAGACAGGCTATGAGGCGGCGTTCGAGCAGCTGTCCGAAATGGAGGATATCGCCCTGGTCCTGTGCGGCAGTACCGATTTGGCGGTACAGAAAAAACTGCGGGACAGCGTGGTCAACGCCTCCAAAATGCGCCGGGAGCGGCTGTGCGTGGTGGCCGGAGCGGCGGGGGAGAGCGTAGATGAGTGGATTGCCAGAGCCAAGGAGCTGAACCACGAGCGGGTGGTGCTGGTGGCGCCCGGCGGTGTGGACGGCGGCGGAGCGGTCCTATCCGGCCTGACCCTGGCCGCCGCTGTGGCGGGAGCCATCGCGGGGGAGAGCGACCCTGCCCTCCCTCTGGGGGGTGCGGAGCTGTTTGGTCTCAACGGCCTGTCCGCCCGGCTGGAGGACCGGGACGTTGACCGGCTCATTCTGGGCGGCGTCACCCCGGTGGAGAGCCTGGGGGGCGTGGTCAGCGTGATTCGGGGAGTGACCACCCGGACTACGACCGGAGGCGCGGCGGACGCCGCATGGCGGGATCTGTCCGCCATCCGGGTGGTGGACGATGTAATTCCCGGCCTGCGCAGCGCCCTGCGTGCCAAGTTCAACCGCTCCAAGAACACCGCGCAGAACCGGGGGGCCATCCGGGCCCAGGTGGTGCTGGAGCTGGAGAACAAGCGGGCCAAGGAGATCATTACCGGATATGAGAATGTGGCCGTGACGGAGGACCCGGAGGACCCCACCCGCTGCCTGGTGGAGTTCTCCTTCACCGTGGCCCACGGGCTGAACCAAATCTGGCTGACGGCCCACATTACCGTTTAAGGAGGTTGACTGATGAGTATCGCGGGATTTCCCACCAGCAGCGACATCTATCTGGAGGTGGACGGCGTGCGGGTGGCGGTTGTGCAGAGCTATGCGGTGAAAACCACCAAGAGCAGCGCGGTGGTGGAGGCCTTCGGTGAGGCGGAGCCTGTGGCGACCGCCCCTGGCCAGGCCACCCATACTGTGGAGCTGACTCGGCTGTATGCCACTGATGAGGCCATTCGGGACCACATCAATTTTTATGATATGTCCGGCTTCTCCCTGGTGATCTGCAAGCCAGATCGGAAAATCATTTATTCCGACTGCCAGTGGAGCTCCATTCAGGAGAGCGCCAACATTGGCAGCATGGTGCTGGAGAAGGTCACCCTGGTGGCCTCCCGCCGCATCGAGACGGGGGTGTAAGCTGTGACCCAGTCTATTTTGGCCGGACGGGACCGGGTATCCTTGGAAAACGGCTTCGATTTGCGGCTTTTGTCTGCCCTGGAGGTCCTTCAGGCCCGACGGGAGGCCTGGGAACTGGCGGGGGAGGACCGGGAACGGGCCCTGTGCTCCAACGCCTGCCTGCTGGCCCGGGCGCTGGAGCGGACGGAGGATTGCCAGCCTGTTTTTGCGGACGGGCGGGCGGTGCTGGCTGGGCTGACGGTGGAGGAGATCGACGCCTTGGCCGGGCGATGGAGCGCTTTTTGCCGGGAGAGCGGGCCTGGGCTGGATCTGTCCCAGGAGGAGCTGGAAGGAGTGAAAAGGGACCTGTCCGGCGATCCGGGCGAGCGGCTGCGGTGGCGGGTTCTGCGGCAGTTTCACGCCCTGCCCGCCGAAGAGCGGGCCAGGGCGATGAAGGGCCGGGATTACCTCTGGTGCCTGGCCAATACCCTGCTGGACCGGGAGGAGGAGCTGGACAGGCTGTGCCCCGCCTGCCGGGCCCGGGCGCTGGAGGAGCGCTGCCCCGCCTGCGGGCGGCCCGGGGGGGAGGAAAATGCCTCTTTTGACCTGAGCCGCTTTGAGGAACTGAAGGAGGGCGGAGGCGTTGACTGACTACCTGGAGGAGCTGCTAGACAACACAAGCGCCCTTTTGGAACAGGTGAAGCGGCTGGAGCGGAGCTGGGCCGGACCGGTCCTGGAGGAGGCGGGGGGAACGGAGGGAACCTTCTCCTCCCGCTGCGGCGGGGAAACGCCGGAGACGGGAAGTGCTGCCGGTGCGCCGGAAGGGGCTGCGGCGGTCCGGGGATCGCGGGCGGAGCCGGGGAGCGGGCTGGCAGCTGCGCCCGGCGGCGGGGGCGGGGAAAAGGAAGGTGTGCTTCCCCCTGCGGCGGCGAGGAACAGCGAGGGGGAGGGACCCGAGCGGGTGCGCGCTCCTCTGGAGGAGGGGGAGAAGGGGAGTTCCCCCCTGCTGGAGCAGCTGGAGCGTCTGGAGCGGGCGGCCGTATCCGGCGCTGGGGATGGCGTCTCGGCCCGGCAAGCCGCCTGGGAAAAACGGGACCGTGTGGAGCGGGGCGGAGGTTCCGCCGGTTGGGCTGGGGGAGCTTCTACCTACCCCAATGGGGCGGAACTGCCCGGGGGGCGCTGGGAGCTGGGAAGGGGTCTTCCAGGGCCCGACCCTGTGCCTGCGGACGATACACTGTGGGCGGAGCGAGCCGACCGGGCCTTCCGCCGGGACAGCCGCCGGTATGACGGGGGCTTTTATCTGTACTGAGAAGGAGGGATGGGATGCTTCTGACGCCGATGCGCTATAAGGGCTACGCGTGGCCCCACAATCCCCGGGTATATTCCATCGACTACCGGAGGACCATGGCGGTAAACAAGACCCCCTTTGGAGGCTATCAGCTTCAGGACCTGGGGGCGGCCCATCGGGTGATGGAGGGCGAGGGGGAATTTGTGGGGACGGGGGCTTACGGCGAGTTTCAGCGGCTGGCCAGTGTGTTTTACGACCAGGGGCCGGGGTTGTTGGTTCATCCTCTGTGGCAGGCGGCCAACACCTATTTTGTCTCTCTGCGGGTGGAGCAGATTCCAAGGCCCGACTATGTGCGCTATTCCTTTGCGTTTTGGGAGGAGAATGGGCTGACCAGCGGCTTAGCCGTCAGGCAGACGGACAGCGGCGCGGAAAGCGGCGGGACCCCGGCGGCGGGGTCGGCCGGATCTCAGGCGGTGTACCACCGGGTTGGAAAGGGGGAGACCCTGTGGGCGCTGGCGGGGCGCTATGGGCTGTCTCTGGCGGAGTTGGTGGCCCTCAATCCGCAAATTAAAAATCCAAACCTGATCCGGGTGGGGGAGGAGGTGCGGGTGCGGTGACGGCCTGTATGACCGACGCGGCGGGGACGCGCTGGACCCTGCCAGCCCCCACGGCCTGGCGGCTGGAGTACACCGCCGGGGTGCCCTGCGACAGCTTCTGGATGCGTTGTCCCTGGGACGGGAACAACGCCGTCAAGCCCGGGAGCTGGGTGGGCTTTGAGGCGGAGCACAAAGGGGAGCGGGTTTTTACCGGGCTGGTGGACGAGTGCGAGGTGTCCATCGACCAGAACGGGCGGATGCTGGAGGTCTCCGGCCGGGGGATGGCCGCCCGCCTGCTGGACAACGAGGCCCTGGGACAGGATTACCAGTCGGCCACGCAGGCCGACATCATCCGGGACCACGTGGCGCCCTACGGCATTGAGACGGCGCCTGGGGGCAGCCTGCCCCCAGTGACCCGGTTTTCGGTGGCCAACGGAAGCAGCGAGTGGTCGGTGGTCTATGAATTTGCCCGGTACTACGGCGGGGTGGCTCCCCGGTTTGACCGGAAGGGCCGGCTGGTGCTGTCCGGGTGGAACGACAGCCGGGAGCGGGTGGTGGACGACCGCTCCGCCCTGCGCTCCATCCTCCGCCGGGACCGGCGGTACGGGGCGCTGTCTCAGGTGCTGGTGCGGGATCGGTGGAGCGGCCGGGTGGAGGAGGTGAGTAGCGGCGCCTTCCTTGCCGCTGGCGGACGGGCTCGCCGGGTGATTACCATGCCCACCCGGAGCAGCTATAAGGCCATGCGGTACAGCGGAAAATTCCAGCTGGACAAATCCGCCTCGGAGCTGGAGCGGGTGGAGGTGCTGCTGGGGGAGCCCTTCTGCGCCTGGCCAGGGGACCTGGTGGCCGTACAGAGGACGGGCTGGGACTGGAACGGCCGCTACCGGGCGGCCCAGGTGACTGTGGGGATGGACGCGAGCGGATACTGGAGCCGGCTGGAGCTGGCCCCCGTTGATTTCGTGGTGTGATCTGTGGAGCATAGGAATGGAGGAGGGGTATTATGTGGACATCAGAGCGAAACAGAAGGCTTGCGTCAGAGGAGCCGGCGGCGGAGCTGGGCGCGGTCACCCTGGGGGGAGACCCTGCCGGGGTCAGTCTGGGGGGCGAGCGGCGGTGGATCACCGTATACAGTCCTGGGGGCTACAGCTGGCGGCCCACCTCTGGGGAGAAGGTGCTGGTGCTCAAGGCGGGGGCGGAGGGGGAGTCCCCCTGCGTGCTGGGGACCGTCCAGAAGGACCTGGAGCTAAGGCCCGGCGAGGTTCGGATTTCCGGCGGGGAGAGCGGCGTTTTATTGGGCCGGGAGGGGCTGGAGCTGACGGGGCAGGGGAGCGCCCTGGTCCTGAAGGAGGACCGGGCGGAGCTGACGGGGGCGCTGTATATCAACGGGGAGAGCCTGCGCGACATCATTAAAGACGTGGTGCGGGATCTGCTGGGATAGGAGGAAAGGCATGGAGTGGAAGCTAAGCGCTGGAGACTATGTTCCGGATGGGACCGGAGGCCTGACCGCGTTGAGCGGGAGCGGAGAGGTGCTGGCCCGGGCGCTGTACCGCCTCACCGCCCGCCGGGGGGCGCTGCCCTTTCTGCCCGCGCTGGGCAGCCGGCTGTATCAGCTGGGCCGGGAGCGGCCCTCGGCCCGTGAGGCGCTGGCGGCGCAGTATGTGGCGGAGGCCCTTCAGGAGGAGCCGGACCTGACAGCGCGGTCGGTGAAGCTGACCCCGAAGGGGGAAGGGACGGACCTCGCCGTATATTTGGAGTGGCGGGGAGAGGGCCTGACCCTTCAGCTGCCCCTGGAGCGGCCGGTCGGGCCGGAGGAGGCGGAATATGAAAACGATTGACGGTATTTATCAGGAGATGCTCTCTTGCTTTGGGGAGCGGACGGGGCTGGAGCCCCGGGAGGGGTGCGATCTGACCGTCCGGCTGTATGCCGTGGCGGCCCAGGTCTATTCCCTGTATATTCAGGCAGACTGGGTAATCCGGCAGGCCTTCCCCCAGACGGCGGAGGGGGAGTATCTGGACCGCCATGCCCAGTTGCGCGGCGTGGAGCGCAAGCCGGCGGTGGCCGCGGAGGGGAGCGTGCGGTTTACCGCCGGGGAGGCGGCCGGGACGGCCCGGGAGATTCCCCGGGGGACGGTGTGTATGACGGCGGGGCTGGTGCGGTTTGAGACCACCAGGACCGGGGTCCTTGAGGCTGGAAAGCTGACGGTGGAGGTCCCGGTTCGGGCGCTGGAGCCCGGCGCGGCGGGCAATATCTCCGCCGGGGCCATTGTGTCCATGGCGGTGGCCCCCATCGGCATCTCCGCCTGCACCAATCCCAAAGGATTTGCCGGCGGCGCGGATGGGGAGAGGGATGACGCACTGCGCATGCGGGTGCTGGACACCTTTCAGCGCCTGCCCAATGGGGCCAACACCGCTTTCTACCAGCAGGGGGCCCTGTCCTTCGACCAGGTGGCGGCTGCGGCGGTGATTCCCCGGCCCAGAGGGGTGGGCTCGGTAGACATAGTCCCCGCCACTCTGGCCGGCCTGCCCGACGCGGAGCTGTTGGAGGAACTGAAGGAATATTTTGACGAACGGCGGGAGATCGCCGTGGATTTGCGTGTGCGGGCCCCTGAGACGGAGGTGGTCAACATCACCGTCCGGGTGGAGCCGGAGGCGGGGCGGAATAAGGAGGAGGTGCTTCGGCGGGTGGAGGATACCCTGCGGGGCTGGTTCACCGGCAAGTTGCTGGGACAGGACATCCTTCTGGCCCGGCTTGGGGAGCTGATTTACCACTGCGACGGGGTGGCAAACTATGCCGTCGCCGCTCCCGCAGCCGACCGCCTTATGGGCGATGATGTGCTGCCTGTGCTGGGCACGCTGCGGGTGGAGGGGATGACATGAGCCACGCCCGATATCTGAGGGAGCTGCTGCGGCCTCTGGGGGTCTATGATTTGTCAGCCCCCTTCAACGGCGGCGAGCTGGACGCCCAGGGGGAGGCCCTGGACAGAATTATGGTCTGGCTGGAGGAAATACAGCGGGAAACCTCTCTGACGACGGCGGAGAGCTGGGGGCTGGAGAACATTGCCAGGCTCTTTGCCCGCCGCCCGGTGGCCAGCGAACCCCGGAAGCTTGCCGCGGCCCTGGCGGCCCTGCTGCGCATCGGCGGGGACAGCTTTACCCTGGCGGCCATCAACGACACCATCTCCGGCTGCGGCGTCCCCGCCGTGGTGAAGGAGCGGGGAAAGGGGCTGGTGTCCGTCTCCTTTCCCGGCGTGGCCGGCGAGCCGGACAATTTCGAGGAGCTGAAAAAAATCATTGAGGACATCCTGCCCACCCACCTGGGGATTGAATACGACTTCTGGTATCTCACCTGGTCTGAGCTGGAGGCCCACTTTCAAAGCTGGAAGGAGATCGAGGACCTGGACCTGTCCTGGAAGGGACTGGAGACCTGCGTAGAATATTTATAAAAATCGCCCTGCGGTTCATTTAGAGCCGCAGGGCGATTTTTTTAACGGTTTGGGTTGCTGGGAGCGAAAAGCCTGCGGGCAAATACGTTGGCGGCCCGGGACAGATAGAGGGTGCAAACGGACAGGAGGAAATTCATCAGGAGAAAGACAAGGGCGGACCGCCAGTAGTTGTGGACCGGGATGACCGGGCCATAGAGGTGGAGGAAGAAGCACTGATTCAGGTAGAAGCCGTAGCTGATGCTCCCCAAAAAACCGGAGACCGGGTTGTCCAGCAGGCGGGTGAGGGGGCTGAGCTCCAAGCGGACGCTGAGGACCAGAAGGGCGAGCAGGGCGACGGCAATGAAGTCCCAGGGGCTGCGGTAGGTGCGGTACATAAGGGCCAGTAGGACCAGCAGAAAGCCCGCCTCCAGGGCTGCGGCGGCCAGGGCGAAGCGCCCCCGAAGGAGCGGGGCCAGCCGCCGGGCCAGACAGGAGACGGAGCAGCCCAGTCCCAACCCCGCGATGACCCGCCACAGGCCCTGAGAGCCAACCACGGCGGGGGCCATTGTGCAGTCCAGGGTGCCGCAATACTGGGAGAACAGGGAGAAAATCAGAGGGGCGGCAAAGGACATGGCGATGGGAAAGTGGCCGCGCAGGGCCAGCCCCAGCCAGTAGAGCAGGACGGAACCCAGAAACAGGGCGCTCACATACCAAAACAGCAGCACCACAAAGGAGGTGCCAAAGCTCTGGAGGAGGAACCACTCAAAAAAGCCGTCTCGGACCAGCTCCTTCCCCGTCAGGGTGTGCAAAAAGCAGACCCGCAGGGCGAGGAAGGGGACCATTGTGATAAGGTAGTGGGGGTAGAGACGGGCGAAGCGGCGGCCCGCAAAGCGGCATACCAAGTCCGGGAGGGATTCCCCCGCCTCCAGGGCGGACCAGTCCCTGCGAATGGACTCCATAAGGAAGCAGCCGCTGATTATGGAGAAAAATTCCACACCCAGATAGCCCGCGTTGAAGGCGCCGTTGGGGGAGGGAAACTCTCCCTTGATTCGGAAGTGAAACAGGCAGATGACGACGGAGAAGAGAAAGCGGTAAAACTCAATCGCCCTGCTGCGGGACGGCTTTGTCACGGCGGCCCCTCCTTTCCTCTCTGGAATGTTGTAAGCGCAGGCCCGGTCAAGGCGGGGGCCGGCAGCAGGCAGAAGGAAACGGGTTTCATCCCTGGTTCTGCGCCTCCACCAGCCGCATGGCGCAGTATTGCTCCCGCAGCTTGGGCTTTTCGATTTTTCCGGTGGGGTTGCGGGGGACGTCGGCAAAGATAATCCTTCTCGGGCGCTTGTACCGGGGCAGATCCATGCAGAACTGGTTGATTTCGCTCTCGGTGCAGGTCATGCCCTCCTTAATCTGGATGATGGCGGCGGCGATCTCCCCCAGCCGCTTGTCGGGCAGGCCAATCACGGCCACGTCATGTACCTTGGGGTAGGCGGTGAGGAAGTCCTCAATCTGCACGGGGTACAGGTTTTCACCGCCGGAGATGATAACGTCCTTCTTCCGATCCACCAGGAAGATAAAGCCGTCCTCGTCCTGACGGGCCATGTCGCCGGTGTGGAGCCAGCCGTTTTCCAGCACCTCAGCGGTGGCCTCCGGGTTGTGGTAGTAGCACACCATCACGCCGGAGCCCTTTACGCACAGCTCGCCCACGTCCCCCTGCCGGACAGGCTGGTTCTGCTCATCCACAATCTTGATTTTCCACCCGTAGCCGGGCACGCCGATGGCGCCGACCTTGTGAACGTTTTCCAGCCCCAGGTGGACGCAGCCGGGACCGGAGCACTCGGACAGGCCGTAGTTGGTATCGTACTTGTGGTGGGGGAAGTATTGGAGCCAGTGTTTGATGAGGGAGGGGGGCACCGGCTGAGCGCCGATGTGCATCAGCCGCCACTGGGCGAGCTGAAAATCCGCGAGGTTCAGCTCGCCCCGGTCCAAAGCGGCCAGAATATCCTGGGCCCAGGGCACCAGCAGCCAGACGATGGTGCACTTTTCCTGGCTGGCGGCCTGAAAAATAGCGGAGGGGGAGTTGCCCTTGAGGAGCACCGCCTTGCTCCCGGTAAACAGCGAGCCGAACCAGTGCATTTTGGCCCCGGTATGGTACAGGGGTGGGATGCACAAAAACACGTCCTCGTGGGTGGTCTCGTGGTGGATGGCTTCCATCCGGGCGGACTGCATCAGGGCGGCGTGCTTGAGCAGAATGGCTTTGGGGAAGCCGGTGGTGCCCGAGGAGTAGTAAATGGCCCCCTCGTCCTCGTCGTCCACCAGCACCTTTGGGGCCCGGCTGGAGCAGTTGGCGGTGGCTTTCAAATACTCCTCCGCAAACAGCGGACAGCCCTCGCCTACAAAAAAGAGGAGCATATGCTTTGAAATTTTGGGCACGATGGCCTCCATCCGGCCGGTGAACTCCGGGCCGAAGAAGAGCACATCGGCGTCGGCCAGCCGCAGGCAGTATTCAATCTCGTCGGAGGTGTACCGGAAGTTCAGGGGGACGGCGATGGCCCCGGTTTTCAAAACACCAAAGTAGATGGGCAGCCATTCCAGGCAGTTCATCAGCAAAATGGCCACCTTTTGCCCCTTGCGTATGCCCCAGGACAGCAGCATATTGGCCACGCGGTTGGCCTTTTCGTCGAAGATAGACCAGGTGATCTCCCGGCGGTAGGGCATATCGGCGGTGGGCTGAATCAGCTCATATTCCTTCCAGGCGACCCGCCGAGCCTCCTGGTCCTCGGGGTTGATCTCCACTAAAGCGACCTCGTCGCCGTACAGCTTGCTGTTGCGCTCCAACAAATCGGTGATAGGCATTGCGCTCGTTCCTTTCCAAACGGAAATATCCGTGTACTTCATTAGTTTTAACCGCTAAAGTATTGTACCGGAAAGCCGGTAAAATGTCAAGAGAAAAGAAAATTGAGAAATGAAAAAAATAAAAATTTCCTCTTGACAAACCGGGCAGGGCCGTTTATAATTCACCACAATAAAGCGTTGACGGAGACAAAGTAAAACGCAGTCCCGGCTGTTCAGAGAGTTCCCGGTTGGTGCGAGGGGCATAGCTGTGCGTTTGAAATTTCATCTCCTGAGCTGTCCGAGGAAAGGCTCGCGCCGAGTAGAGCGGACCGGGACCTCCCGTTACAGAGGAGGAGCATTGCCGGATGCTCCGTGAGGCCGTTTTTGCAAAAAGACGGCGAATAGAGGTGGTACCGCGGGAGGTCAGATTCCCGTCCTCTGGGTCGTAAAGACGCCAGAGGTTTTTTTGTACTCATTTTCAAGGAACTGGATGTAAAAAATGACGGCCCGTCCTTTACTTTTTTGCTTCCCCGTGCTACACTTTACACAAGTGAATTTCATTTCGGAAATCAGCTTGAAAAGGAGTGCTACTTATGGCGAAAGCGGAAAAGAGAGAGCGGAGCATGGCCCTGTATGAGACGATCCTGAAGCTGAAGGACCTGGAGGAGTGCTGCCGGTTCTTCGATGACCTGTGCACCCCCACCGAGCTGCGCAGCCTGGAGCAACGGTTTGACGTGGCGGTGTATTTGCAGCAGGGGCTGGTCTATCTGGATATTCTGGAAAAGACGGGGGCCTCCAGCGCCACCATCAGCCGGGTCCGGCGGTCGATGCTGGACAACGGCGCCGGGGGCGTGATGCAGCAGGTCATTGCCCGGGAGGGACTGCACGAGAAGGAGGAGGCGTAGGGGCGGCCCGTGGCCGCCCGTTGGCAGAAGGAACGCGTTGACCCGGCGTGTAGGACGCGCCGGGGGCGTCGCGCCCCATAAAACCATATTAAGGAAAGCAGGAAAAGAACATGAAACAACTGATGTTGGGCAACGCCGCCGTTGCCCGGGGGCTGTATGAGGCTGGGTGCTGCGTGATTTCCAGCTACCCTGGCACCCCCAGCACTGAGATCACCGAGGAGGCTGTAAAATACCCCGAAATCTACTGCGAGTGGGCCCCCAACGAGAAGGTGGCCATGGAGACCGCCTTCGGGGCCTGCCTGGCGGGCAGGCGGGCTTTCTGCGCCATGAAGCACGTGGGCCTGAATGTGGCCGCCGACCCCCTGTATACCATGGCCTACACCGGAGTCAACGCCGGCTTGGTGATTGGCGTGGCCGACGACCCGGGGATGCACTCCTCCCAGAACGAGCAGGACTCCCGCCACCACGCCATTGCCGCCAAGGTGCCCATGCTGGAGCCCTCCGACTCTGCCGAGGCCCTGACCTTCGCCAAGCTGGCCTACGAGCTCAGCGAGGAGTTCGACACCCCGGTGCTGCTGAAAATGTGCACCCGGGTGGCCCACTCCCAGTCCATTGTGGAGACCGCTGACCGGGCGGAACCGGCGATAAAGCCCTATGAAAAAAACATCGCCAAATACGTTATGATGCCCGGCAACGCCATTCGCCGCCACCCCTTCGTGGAGGAGCGCACCCGCAAGCTGGCGGAGTGGGCCGAGACCGCTCCCGTCAACCGGGTGGAGCCGGGAAAGGACCACAAAATCGGTGTGATTACCTCCTCCACCAGCTATCAGTATGTGAAAGAGGTCTTTGGGGATACCGTCTCCGTCCTCAAGCTGGGTATGGCCAACCCCCTGCCCGTCAAGCTGATACAAGACTTTGCGGGTAAAGTGGAAAAGCTTGTCGTAGTGGAGGAGATGGACCCCATCATAGAGAGCTACTGTAAAGCTCTGGGCCTTGCCGTTTCCGGCAAGGATGTGCTTCCCATGGAGGGGGAATTTTCCCAGAATCTGGTGGCGGAGAAGCTGGGCGGAAGTGTACATACCGGACGGTCCATTCAGGACCCCATTCCGCCCCGTCCCCCCGTCATGTGCGCCGGCTGCCCCCACCGGGGACTGTTCTACACCTTGAGCAAGAACAAGTGCACCGTCCTGGGGGACATCGGCTGTTATACTCTGGGCGCGGTGGCCCCCCTGGCCGCCATGGATATGACCCTGTGCATGGGGGCCTCCATCTCCGCCGTCCACGGCTTCAACAAGGCCAGAGGCGCGGAGAGCGAGGGTAAAACCGTGGCCGTCATTGGCGACTCCACCTTTATGCACTCAGGGCTCACCGGCCTGGCAAACATCGCCTACAACCAGTCCAACTCCACTGTGATTATTTTGGACAACTCCATCACTGGCATGACAGGCCACCAGCAGAACCCCACCACCGGTTACAACATCAAAGGCGACCCCGCCGGAAAGATCGATCTGGAGGCCCTGTGCAAGGCCATGGGCTTTACACGGGTCCGGGTGGTGGACCCCTACGATCTGAAAGCCTGTGATACCGTTTTGAAGGAGGAGTTGGCCGCCAACCAGCCCTCTGTCATTATCAGCCGCCGGCCCTGCGCCCTGCTGAAGTACGTCAGGCATGAGCCCCCCCTGGCGGTGGACCCGATCAAGTGTGTGGGCTGCCGAAGCTGTATGAAGATTGGCTGCCCCGCCATCTCCATCAAGGAGGGCAAGGCCCGTGTGGACACTACCCTGTGTGTGGGTTGCGGCGTGTGCGAGCAGCTGTGTGGCGTGAAGGCGTTCCAGAGTACCAGGAAGGAGGGCTGAACAATGGAAACCAAAAATATTATGATCGTCGGCGTGGGGGGCCAGGGCTCCCTGCTGGCCTCCAAGCTGCTGGGACACCTGTTGATGGAGCAGGGCTATGACGTGAAGGTGTCCGAGGTCCACGGCATGTCCCAACGGGGCGGCTCGGTGGTGACTTATGTGCGCTACGGCGATAAGGTAAACTCCCCCGTGATTGACAAGGGGGAGGCGGACTACATCGTCTCCTTCGAGCTGCTGGAGGCCGCCCGGTGGCTGAGCTATTTAAAGCCGGACGGCCAGATCGTCACCTCCACCCAGCAGATCGAC
>JAAWCR010000169.1 GCA_022793355.1 Lawsonibacter sp.
AGACAAGATCCTGGTATGCAAAGAGTGCGGCAACGAGTTCACCTTTACCGCTGGTGAGCAGGAGTTCTATGCGGAGCGCGGCTTCCAGAACGAGCCCCAGCGCTGCAAGCCCTGCCGTGACGCCCGCAAGAACGCCGCCCGCGGCCCCCGTGAGTATTTCACCGCCGTGTGCGCCGCCTGCGGCGGCGAGGCTAAGGTTCCTTTCGAACCCAAGTCTGACCGTCCTGTCTACTGTAGCGACTGCTTCGCTAAGATGCGTGAGCAGCAGGGCTAATTAACAAGCCAGGAAAAAAGTCCGCCTTACGGCGGACTTTTTCTTATTGCTTGGTAAATCTGATTGTGCCAAACCTTCCGATGAAAATTTAGGAGGGCTTTCACGTATGAGACCGACCGCCAATCTGTGAAGCCCAAATATTTGGATGGCTTACTGGCGGGACAGGGGCCAAAACCCCAAGGCCAACAGGGCACAGGACAGCCAGATAGCCGGCAGATCCAGAAGCTCCACGGCCAGACTGCCGGCCTCAGCACCCAGGGCAAACAGGAGAATGGCGCAGAAATACAGCCGGGCCTTTTTCCGCTCCTGACGGTCTCCGGTGCGCAGGAAGGCGCACAGGGCCTCCATACCGCTGCGCAGATTGCCAATGCACATGGTACTGGCGAAGGCAAAGCCCTCCATTTTCCGAAAAGCCTGAACCTGCATGGCGCAGGAGAAGGAGACCAGCGCATTGGCCAGCTGGTCCAGGGAGTGGGGGATAAAGCCCACCAGAAAAAGCAGAAAAATCTCCCAGAGCAATACCCGCCGCTGCCAGTGGAGCCCGCCTAAACGGACCCGCAGCCCTTCTGCCGCCGCCACCCCTAGGGAGAAGGCCAGCACGGGGAGGAGATATCGGGCGGCACGGCTCCAGTCGCCGTCAAACAGGCTCTGGCCAAGCAGGACGATATTGCCCGTCTGTGCGTTGGCAAAGACCCGGCCCCGGCGGAGATAGGTATAAGTGTCCTGAAGTCCGCCGGAGAGGGTGAGAAGGGCGACGGGAAACAGCCGCTCGGCGGCGGGATGAGTTTGCTGGTCCATATGATAGGCTCCTTGCTTTTCAAATCAATTTACGATGAAATCCTAACCGAGGCTGCGGAAAGATTGGGCACATGAAAAGAATCAAAGATTCTTTTTACACTGTTTAATTATAACGCTGGTTTTTCCAAAAGGAAAGAAAAAAATTCATTGCAAAAAAATCAATCATCGGTTATACTATGTCCATCCTAGAGATAAACGGAGGAATTTATCATGACCATTACCAAAGACACCATCATTGGCGACATTCTGAAGGTTGCGCCCCAGGCTGCCCCCATCTTTATGGGTATCGGCATGCACTGCCTGGGCTGTCCCGCCTCCCAGGGCGAGACAGTAGAGCAGGCTTGCTCCGTCCACGGGGTTGATGTCAACGAGCTGCTGGCTCAGGTCAACAAGCTGATTGGCAAGTAAAAATAACCGCCCTCCTGTAGGAGGGCGATTACTTTTTCCTTTACAGACGGGAGAGTTTGTGGTAAGATAAGTACAAACGTTCGAAATGGATGAGGTGGTACAAATGAAATTTTGCATCCTGCTGGGCAGTCCCAGACGGGAGGGCAACACCGCTGCCCTGCTCGCTCCCTTCCTGGAGGAGTGCGAGAGGATGGGAATGGAGACTGACGTAGTCCCGCTGTACGACCGGGCTGTTAACCCCTGTCTGGGGTGTATGGCCTGTCAGGACTGCATGGATGGGCTGGGCTGCGTTCAGGATGACGATTTTGATGAAATTTTTCAGGCCTTGGCCAGCTGTGACGTTATCGTGCTGTCCACCCCTATCTACTCATTTTTCTGTACCGCTCCCATGAAGGCGTTGCTGGATCGGATGATTTACGCCGGGGTGAAAAATTACGGGCGGGAGAAGGGGCCGAAACTGCTGGAGGGGAAGCGAGTGGTATCCATCGTCACCTGTGGATATCCCCCAGAGCGGGGGGCCGACCTGTGGGAGGAGGCTCTGAAGCGCTTCTGCCGGCACGGAGGCTTGGAGTACATGGGTATGCTCTGCCGCCGGGACTGGGGCAGGGGGGAGCCCTTTATGAATGAGGAACGGGAACAGGCGGCGCGGGACTTCGTCCAGGCCATCCGGATGTCCATCCGGGCGGAGGCGCTATGAGGCGGCTGGAGTTGTCCCCCCGTTTGCAGACGGTGGCGGACCTGGTGCGGCCGGGCGCCCGTTTGGCCGACGTGGGGACCGATCACGCCTACCTTCCGGCGGCGCTGCTTCTGGAGGGGCGGATACCCTTTGCCATTGCCGCCGACCTGCGGCAGGGGCCCCTGGAACGCGCCAGGGCTACTGTGCGGGAGTACGGCCTGACGGGAAAGGCGGCCTTCCGCCTGTGTGACGGGCTGCGGGGGATTCGTCCCGATGAGGTGGACGCTATAGCCATCGCGGGCATGGGGGGGGAGACAATTGCCGCTATTTTAGAGGCCGCTCCCTGGACCCGAGAGGGGGATGTGCCCCTGATCCTGCAGCCCATGTCCTCTATGCCGGATTTGAGAAAATGGCTGGGGGAGAACGGCTATCACATTGAGGAGGAGCGGCTGGCCAGGGAGGGGGCGGTCATCTATACGGTCCTGTCTGTCCGGGCGGGGGAGATGCCCCCTGCAACCCCGGCGGAGCTGTGGGCGGGGAAGAACAACGGAAGCCCTCTGCGAGGGGCGTGGCTGGATCGGTGGCTTGCCCGTACCCGGAGGGCGCTGGACGGTATGGCTCAGGCGCAAGAGGAGGACGTGCCCCGCCGCCGGGAGCTGGAGGAAGTATTCAGCGGCCTGACGGAAATGAAAAAGGAGTGGGAACAGTGGCAAATGTAAGGGATATTTATGATTTTATCGATTCTATCGCCCCATTTCACATTCAGGAGGACTTTGATAACGCCGGGTTTCTGGTGGGCCGGAGTGGCCGGAGTGTGAAAACGATGTTAGTGGCGTTGGATATCACGCTAGAGGTTGTGGCGGAGGCGGGCCGCCAGGGGGCGGACCTGATTGTGGCCCACCATCCAATCATTTTCCATCCGGTGAAGTCGGTCACCGACGAGACCGTCACCGGGCAAATTCTGGTGGAGCTGCTGGAACAGCGGATTGCCGCCATCTGTGCCCACACCAATCTGGACGCCGCCCACGGCGGGGTTAATGGCTGTCTGGCCCAGGCCCTGGAGCTGTCTGAGATAGGCCAGCTCAGTCAGGCAGGGGTGGACGGCCAGGGCCGAGCCTACGGCATCGGTCGGGTGGGGCTGTCCCACCGTTTGGGACTGTCCGTAGCGGAATATGCAGCCTATGTCAAGGCGCGGCTGGGCGCAAGCTCGGTGCGATTTACGGACGGAGGCAAGCCCGTGGAGAAGGTGGCGGTGGGCGGCGGGGCCTGCGGTTCAATGCTGGAGAACGCGATTGCGGCGGGCTGTGACACCTTTGTCACCGCCGACCTGAAATACAACCAGTTTCTGGACGCCCGGGCCCTGGGCTTGAATCTGCTGGATGCAGGGCATTTCCCAACGGAAAATGTGGTGTGCGCCCCGCTGGCGGCCCGGCTGAGTAAAGCCTTTCCGGATAGTTCCGTCCTGGTTTCTCAAGTCCATCATGAGATTTATCAGGCTGTATAGCGACAAAAAAGTACCGGAGAACCGGTACTTTTTTAATACGGATCAAACCTTTCCAATATCGGTGCGGAAGTGCATGTCCTGGAAGGAGATAGGGGCTGCGGCGGCATAGGCTTTGCGAATAGCCCCCTCCAGAGAGGAGCCAACGGCGGTAACCCCCAGGACGCGACCGCCAGCGGTGAGGATTTGGCCGTTTTCCGCCTTCGTCCCGGCGTGGAAGACGGTGGCCCCCAGCTTTTCAGCCTCCTCCAGCCCGGAGATGGGATAGCCGCCCTTGTAGCTGATGGGATACCCTCCCGAGGCCAGCACCAGACAGCAGGCGGCCCCAGACTTCCACTGAATGTCCACCTGGTCCAGGGTGCCGTCCACGCAGGCCTGGAAAATTTCCATCAGGTCGGTGTCCAGCATGGACAGGATGGGCTGGGTCTCCGGGTCACCGAACCGGGCGTTGTACTCCACCACCCGGGGGCCGTCTTTCGTTAACATAAGACCAAAATATATTATGCCCTTAAAGGGGCGGCCCTCCGCCTTCAGTGCTGCCACAGTAGGCAGAAAAATCTCCCGCATGCAAAGCTCCGCAATTTCCGGGGTGTAGTTGGGGGAGGGGCAGAAGGCCCCCATGCCGCCGGTGTTGGGGCCCTGGTTGCCGTCAAAAGCCCGTTTGTGGTCCTGGCTGGACAGCATGGGAACCAGGTGCTCCCCGTCGCAGAAGGCCAGTACGGTCACCTCCGGGCCCGTCATACACTCCTCAATCACCACGGTGGAGCCGGACTCCCCGAACTTTTTGTCTTCCATCATCTCCCGAGTGGCGGTTTGCGCCTCTTCTACGGTAGAAGCTACCACCACGCCCTTGCCCAAGGCCAGGCCGTCCGCCTTGACCACAATGGGTGCGCCTTGTTCCCGAATGTAGGTCAGAGCGCTGTCCAGGTCGGTGAAGGTCTCATATTTTGCGGTGGGGATGTGGTATTTTTTCATCAGTTCTTTGGAAAAGGCCTTGCTGGCCTCGATGATGGCGGCGTTGGCCCGGGGGCCGAAGGCGGGGATGCCCGCCGCCTCCAGGGCGTCCACCATGCCCAGGGCCAGGGGGTCGTCCGGGGCCACCATGACAAAATCCATAGCGTTTTCCCTGGCCCATTTGACCATCCCGTCCACATCGGTGGCTTTGATGGGGACGCACTGGGCCACCTGGGCGATGCCCCCGTTGCCCGGGGCGCAGTACAGCTTTGTCACCTTGGGCGACTGGGCCAGCTTCCAGCAGATGGCGTGCTCACGGCCGCCTCCGCCTACGACTAAAACTTTCATGTATAAACAACCTTTCCTATAATTCTCCCCAATCAATACAGCCAGGTGCATTCTGAGATTGGAAAAACTCCAAAGCGCACTCCATAGCATCGGAGGCCGGTATTACC
>JAAWCR010000017.1 GCA_022793355.1 Lawsonibacter sp.
GGTCCATCTCCTCCTGTTCCGGGGGCAGGACGGGACCGAACTCAGCGGTGTCGGTCAAGTCGGGCTCTTCCTCAAAATCCTCTTCCTCCTCCCGCAGGCCCTGGGCGGCAGCCTGCATAGCCTGATCCAGCAGGCGCTGCACGTTGTCGTCAATCTCGGAGGCCTTTTCCTCCACAGGGTCTACTGCGGGGGCGGCGTTCGGGGGACACAGCTCCTGGAGGTGGGAGAGATACTCCTCCTCCTGGGCATGGAGGGCGCGCACCTTTTCCACAAAGGCCGCAGTGGTCTGCTGGGCCTGGCGCAGGCGGTATTCCTCCGCCTGAAAGTCTTTCGCCATAATGGCCTGCCGCTCCCGCAGTTCCTTTTCGGCCTGGGAGAGCATATCGGCTTTTTGCCGCTCCGCGTCCTTCACCAGGTCGTCGGCCATCCGCTGGGCGGCCATCAGGGCCTTGCGCATGGCCTCCTCGGTGGTGCGGTACTCCTCCACCTTGTCCACCAGTACCTTCATCTTGCTTTTCAGCACGGCATTCTCGTTGAACAGCGCGGAGTAATCACTGGTGAGAACATCCAAAAACTCGTCCACCTGGGCCATGTTATAGCCGCCGAACGACACCTTTTGGAAGGTATGCTCGGATACTTCCTGTGGTGTGAGCATATGCAAAGCCTCCCTGCTCTATCTTCTAATTATACCATTCAATCCACCGGTCCGGCATGGATTCAAGGCCATCCTCGGGAACGGGCAGAAAAACCGGTTTCCCGTCTTGAAATGCCACCGCATAGACATCAAGAACCCGGGACAGACCATCGAACCACTTGTCTGGCTCAGTTTCGTTGCTGAAGTAACCCTTCTCCGCCCGAAGCTCCACTCGTTCTTCCACACCGTCGCCGTCCATGTCTACGGACCAGCTCTCCACCGCCATGGGGTAGGGTGAGGCGGGATCAACTACTTAAAAATACAGCCCGTTGTTCTCCAGCTCGTCAATAAGGTCACCCAGGATATCCACGTTGTAGGGGGTGATGATGTAGGTGGAGATAGCCACCTTCTTGATTTTGCCCTCGTTGGCGTAGGACACGCCGGCCAGAAAGTCCAGCAGGCGGCGGGCGATCTCTCCATTGGTGGATTCCAGGTTGAGGACCACGGTGCGCTTTTCCCGCAGGTGATCGGCGATAGAGGAGGCGTCCTCAAAGCGCTCAGGCTTGACCAGCACCACCTGAAGCTGGGTGGCGGCCCGGATGTTGACTACCTTATTTCCCCGGCGCTCCTCCTCGGGGGCGGGGGAACTATAGCTGCCGTAGCCGGGATCACGGGGAGCGCGGTCCATGCGCTCCGGCCGTTCTCGCCGCTCTACGGGACGGGGGGAGACGTCAAAGTCGTCATAAACGTCGTCTTCCTCATCCTCATAGGGGTGGGCAAGGCGCTTGAACTCGTCAAAAATTCCCATCAGTATAAAGTCCTCTTTTCTCAGAAAAATAAATGTTCTGTCAGCGGGCGGCGTCCAAAGGGGGCCGTGGACCGAACAGGGCGGTGCCCACGCGGACGAGAGTGGCGCCCTCCAGAATCGCGTCCTCAAAATCTGCGCTCATGCCCATGGATAAACAATCTATATTATCCGCCATTTTCCCAATTATGTCAACAAGAAAATGGCGCATTTCCGAAAAATATTTTCGGTTGGAGCCAGAAACGCTTGAAACAGGCGGAATTGCCATCAGGCCCCGCAGCCGGACATGGGGCTGCTCCAGGGCCAGTTCCGCCAGGGCGGGCAGCTGTTCGGGCAGGCACCCCCCCTTGCTCTCCTCCCGGGCCACGTTGACCTGCAGCAGGATATCCTGTACCACGTCCAACTTGTCCGCCTGACTGTCGATTGCCAGAAGGAGCTTTTGGGAGTCAACCGAGTGAATGAGGTCCACCCGTCCCGCCACCTGTTTTACCTTGTTGGTCTGGAGGTGGCCGATGAAGTGGACCTGAGCCCCCACATAGGCGTTGGATTCCAGGTGAGCGGTCAGCTCCTGCACCCGGTTCTCCCCGCAGATGCGGATACCGGCGGCAATGGCGGCCCGGATGGCGTCGTCCGTCTGGGTTTTGGTGGCGGCACACAGGGAGATCTCCCCCGGGTTCCGCCCGGCGGCCCGGGCGGCGGCGGCGATTTTCTCCTGCATGGCTCGAACGTTTTGGAATAGGTCCATAACAATTCCTTCTCTCTGTCTTTTGGTTCAGCGCCGTTTGAGGCGTGGAATAATAACCGGCCGCCTGACGCGGGAATAGGGGAGGCGGAACAGGGTGAATTGAGGTGCGGCGGCAGGAGAACCGCCGCTTGGGGGAATTAACGTAATTCAGGCCTTAGCCCGCGATGAGCAGCCCGTCCTGAAGACCGGTGCCCTCAGTGATGATGTAATCCCCGTTGCGCAAGATTTTCCGGCCTATGGGTCGGACCACATAGTAGTCGCTGCCCTCGTGGACAACGCTCACCTCCCGAAACTCGCTGCGGCCGTTGACAAAGGCGTATACGCCGGTTTTGGTGACCGTGACGGGCGGGGCGCTGGAGTCGTCGCCGGCCTCCTGAACAAAATCCACCAGACGCAGGGCTTCCTTTGGGATGCGCAGGCCCTCCCAGCTCTCAAAGATAAGCTCAGCGGTCTGGTGGCGCAGGAGGGTGGTGAGGGTGAGATAGCGGTTACAGGAAAAAACGACCAAAGTGACCTCTCCCTCGGTGGCGCCCACCCGGTCCACTTGCATCTCCACATCCCGGTTCAGTTCTCCGGAGAAGCGCAGGACGGCGCGGTCCCCCTCCTTCAGCCGGTCCGCCGCCTCCCGGGGCAGATTGGCGGCAAAATACCAGGTATCAGAGGTGATGAGCTTGCCCAAGGAGGTGCTGTCCTCCCCCGCCGGGTTGTCAATGAGGCTCTGAAGGGCGGAGGGGGTAAGCTGGGTCACGCTTTCCGGGGTAAGCTGGGACTCATAGCCGTCCACCAGGCCGGAGAACACTCCCGGCTCAGGGGCGATGACCCGGGTAGTGGCCCGGGCGGACTGCCTGGTGAGGACGGCCAGCTGGCTGTTGAGGGCCTGGAGCCGGGAAGTCAGGTCGGCGGAGGTGAGGCCTTCCCCATAGGTGTACCCCCGCTTGAGAACGCTGCTCTTCACGTGCATCACCTGGTCCCGCAGCTGGGAGTAATCCCCCTGGGTGTAGGAGGAACGCAGCGCCACCACCGCCTGGAGCACATCCTCGTCCAGGCGTGCGGCGGACTCCACGTCCCCCCCCTGAATGGCGTTTTCCAGCAGCTCAATCTCCATCTGGAGCTCTTCAATCTGAAACTGGCTGGCCTGGGCCTGACTGTCCCGGTAGATCAGGGCAATCTGCTGACCTGTGCCTACCTTCTCCCCCTCCGCCCGGGTAATCTCCAAAATGCCGCTCTGAGCGGGGAGGACCCTGGCCTGACGAACCACCAGTCCCTCGGCCATAGCGCTGTCATAGGCGGTGTAGGAGTAGACCTGGGCGTATTGGTAGGGCTCGTGAAAGGAATTAAGGGTGTAGTAGCCGAAGTAGATGGCCATGGCGGCCGCGAATACCAAAATAGCGATAGTGATTATGGGTTTTCCCTGCTTCATAGAGGTTCTCTCTTTCTGGGCCTGTGCGGAGCCGCCCCGGCGGCCCCGGGCGTCATACCCCCTCCGGCTCCTCCAGCGGTATGGGCCGCTCGGGAACAATGGTGGAGATGGCGTGTTTATAAATAATTTGCTGCTTACCGTCGCTGGTGAGGATTACGGTAAAGGCGTCGAACCCGGTGATGCAGCCCCGCATCTGGAAGCCGTTCATCAGGAACATGGTGACGCTCCGCCGCTCCCGGCGTGCCTGGGTGAGAAAAATTTCCTGTAGGTTGTTGGTTTTTGTCATATGTAGCACCTCTTCTTTCTTTTAGACGGGACAGGCCCCGTCTGAGTGGCACTATCATATACCAAATTCTTCCAGAAAAGCTGTCGAAGCCTGTAGCACGCCCGCAAAATTCGGGACAGGCCCCCAGATAAGGGGCTTTGCCTCCTGATTTCGCCGGAACCAGGTGCGCTGCCGCTTGGCGTACTGCCGGGAGCGAAGCTTAATTTCCTCTGCGGCGGCGGCGGTGTCGCCATCCCCCAAAAGCGCTGCGGCCATCTCCTTATAGCCGATTGCCTGCATGGCGGTGCACGTTTTGGGCACGCCGCTGTCCAGCAGCCTCCGCACCTCCTCCGTCAGGCCGTCTGCCATCATCCGGTCCACCCGCCGGTCGATGCGCTCCCACATGTCCTCCCTGCGGGCGAAGTCCAGAGTAAGCGTGAGGGCGTTATACCGGGGCGGGAGGGCCTTTGTCTCCCGGTTGTGGGTGGTGATGGTCTTTCCGGTGGTCAGCCACACCTCCAGGGCCCGGACGATTCGCTTGCCGTCGTTGGGGTGGAGCCGCGCGGCGGAGTCCGGGTCCACTTTGGACAGATCCTCCAGCATAGCCGCTCCCCCCCGAGCCCGAAAGCGCTCCTCCAGCTGTCCCCGCAGGGCGCTGTCCTCGTCGAAGGCGGCGAAGGTCCGCCCGGACAGCAGGGAGTCCACATACAGCCCCGTCCCCCCGGCCAGGATGGGCAGCTTTCCCCGGGCCAGCACGTCCTCCACCCGGCGGGCCGCCATGTCCACGTACCGGGCCACGGAAAAGTCCTCCTCCGGATCGACCACGTCGATCATATGGTGAGGGACGCCCCCCATCTCCTCCGTGGTGGGCTTGGCTGTGCCGATATCCATGCGCCGGTAAATCTGCATGGAGTCGGCGGATACCACCTCGCCATTCCGCTTTTTTGCCAGCTCCACCGCCAGCCAGGTCTTGCCGGAGGCGGTGGGACCGGTGATGACTAAGATTTTCGGGGGCACAATACCGCCTCCTTGTGGACGTTGTCGGAATAAGGTGCAATTTTCATTTTTGTATCTGTTGCCGCGCATATTATCGGATCTTTCGTGTGCCGGTGGATTGACAGGCACACCAAAGGACGGTAGGCGATAAAAACCCCCGGAGAGTCACTACCTCTCCGGGGGTTTGCCTGTGAATCCCACAGACGTGCTTACTCTATATCGGCGGAACCTAATTATAGCACAATCGACTGCGAGTATGCAAGGGGCAGGGAGAGTTTTTTATATTCAATTGTTGTCCGCTGCGACCAGAAGGGGGTTCATCCGTCAAATAGGCCACTGTGTAACCGCGTTCCAGGCGGCGCGGGCCAGGTCCAGAAAGCGGTCCATCCGGGGAAAGAACGCCGCCTCGATTTGCCGGGCAATGCGGGCGGTCTCCGCCTGGCTGCTGGAGTTGAAGGTATCGTAATCGTCGCCCAAATACCAGCTCTCGTCGCTGTCAATCATACCGCCGCCGATGGCTGAGGCGGTGGCGACGGTAATCAAATGCAGCCCCTCCTCCCCCGGGCCTGGACGCAGCTCCAGCTTTTCCCCGGGGCAGGCGGCCAAGGCGTTCCGCAGCTCCAGGCTCCCCAGGACCAGCTTGGTGAAGCTGTGGTTGTCGGAGCGGATCAGCCGCTTTTTCGTGACCTCCGGAAAGCCAAAGTCCGCCGGGAGCGCGGCATGACCGGCCAGGCCGGGCACGGCCCTCAAAACAGAGTTCACCCCGCTGGACAGAACCTTTTCAGGTCCGATACTCAGCGCGTAAGGCTTGGCCAGGGTGAGGGGGATCCGGGCCTGGACATAGCTGAGGGAGCCAGACCGGCCGTTGATCCGGAGCAGATCCACCGCCAGGGGGCGGTCCTTCCAGGCGAGCACCAGCAGGCCGTCGTCCTCCCGGCCACCCAGATACTGCCCGCCCCGCGCTTTGCAATATTGATACAGGCACTGATTCCAGGCCATCGCCGGCGCCTCCTATTCCACATCACGATAATAAAGCCCCCGGGTAAAGTCGTTGGGCTGATATTTTCCCTGGTTCTGATACCGCGCCAGCACCTGGGCGCACTCCACGGCGTTTTCGGTGGTGAACATCAGCCGCGCCCCCCACAGGCCCAGCCTCTGCCAGTCCTTGGCCTTGTCCGCCAGAAACAACTTTTTGGAGTTGAGAATTTCGTTCCGGCACCCCCAGGCCTTGACCACGGGGAAGCGCTCGCCTTTCCGGTCGGTAAGCAGATTCACGTTGCCGCAGACATGCCGGCCGCTGTGGTTGTGAAGAATGCAGTTTTCCGTAATCATCAGGGGCAGGCGGCCATAGGCGATAAACTCGGCGGGAATGGGCTTGGACAGGTCCCGAATCTGGGGAAACTTCATCTCAAAGGAGACGGTGGCCCCCACGAGGCCCAGCCGTTTCAGCTCCTTCATGGCCTGGCTGTTGTACACCCCCAGGCCGTAGTCCCCCCGGACCTGAAAACCCAGCCGCATTGACCGTAATACTCCGCCCCAGGTGCCGGCCAGGGCCTGGGTCACCCCCAGCTCCCGCAGGGCCATCAGGTCCTGTTCCAGCTGGGGCAGCTCCTTGTCGGTGCAGATGCGGGGCAGGGAGACCGCCACAGGCACCCCCGACTGTTGGCAGCGCTCCACCGCGCCGGGGTGGGCGGCGCCCTCGCCGGCGGGGAGATAGAGCAGGGCGGGCTTGAGCTTCAGCAGCTCAGCGCTCAGCTGGTCCGCCGTCCGCAGGGAGACGGTGAGCACCGGCGGATCCCCCTGATTCTCGTAGCGTACCCCGGGCTGAAAGGGCTCCTTGCGCCGCTGGGGCGGGATCTGCCGCTGCCTGGACAGCTCCTCCAGCACCCGCCGGCGCAGATCGTTCAGGGCGGACAGGGGGAGTGACAGGTTTTCCTCCACCTTTGCGGTGGCCTTCTCGCACAGAAAGGGGGTCCCCCCGGTGCGCTGAAGCTGCCCCTCGGCCTTTTCCCGGGTGAGAGGAAGGTTCCGGGCCTCCTCGGGAACAGGACCCTCAACCCGGGCCACGCGGCCCTCTCTGTCCTCCGCCGCCGCCTGGGCGGGCTTTCCGGCCTGGATCAGAGCGTACATCCGGATGGGCTCTTTTCGGTGCTCCCCGTTCTCATAGGTGGCGCGGGCCTGGGCATAGAGCTCCCGGGGCTCCTTCTCCTCCCGGCGGGTGCCGAACATGTCCGGGCCCCGTTGGCCTGTGTAGTAGCCGTCGGTAAAGCCCTGGCGGGAAAAGGTTTGGGTCAGAATTTCGATTTCCTCCGGGGTGGGCTCCCGCCCCTCTCTCAGGGCCCTGGCGTAGATGCCGGTGACAATGGCCACATATTCCGGCCGTTTCATCCTTCCCTCCAGCTTGAGGCAGGCCACCCCCATGTCCTGCAATTCCCGAAGGTGTCCGGCCATAGACAGGTCCTTCAGGGACAGGGGGTACTCGTTGGCCTTGCCATTCCAGCCGTAGTTCAGGCGGCAGGGCTGGGCGCACATCCCCCGGTTGCCGCTGCGCCCGCCGAGGACGGAGGAGAAAAAGCACTGTCCCGACCAGCACATGCACAGAGCCCCATGGCCGAACACCTCAATCTCAATGGGGGAATTTTGGCAGATATAGGCGATCTGATCCCGGCTCAGCTCCCGGCCCAGCACCACCCGCTCCATTCCCAGGTCGGCGCACAGCTTCACCCCGTCCAGGGAGTGGACAGACATCTGGGTGGAGCCGTGAATGGGCAGATCGGGGACGGATTGCCGGAGCATCCGCGCCACCCCCAGGTCCTGAACGATGACCGCGTCCACCCCAGCGTCGCTGGCGTGGGCGGCCACCTCGGCGGCGGCGGGCAGCTCCCGGTCGGTAAGCAGGGTGTTAAGGGTAAGGTTGACCTTGCAGCCCCGGAGGTGGCAGTAAGCCACCGCCGCCGCCGCCTCCTCCCGGGTAAAGTTTTTGGCGCCCCGGCGGGCGTTAAAGTCCCCGTAGCCAAAATAGACCGCGTCCGCCCCGTTTTGTACTGCGGCGGTCACCGCCTCCATGGACCCGGCGGGGGCCAATAATTCCATCACAGGCAAAACCTCCCAAAACCGGCTTTGTGAACTGCGGGCGGCCGCGTGCCGCCCTTGCTGAGGGCAAGGGGCCGTTACTTCCTGGTCCCCAGCTTGAAGATCTCCCGCTTGGCCTCGGACAGCTCCAGCTTCAGGGCGTTTGCCTCCTCCAGGTTCTCCTTCACCTGGCGGCGCAGATTTTCAGAGATCTCCTGTTCCTTTAAGTACAGATCCGCCACATTCATGGCGGCCAGTACTGCGGCGTCCACCTGGGGCAGGCGGCTGCCCGTGAGGACCTCCTGAAGCTGCTTGTCCACCAGCGCGGCGCATCTGCGGACATACGCCTCGTCCTCCACCGCGACCATGGTGTAATCCTTCCCGCCGATACTGACCACGATTTTGTTCCTCATAACTGTTCCTCCCCGCATTTTCTGGGCACACACTCCCAGTATTTACAGATAAAGACATTATAGCACAGTCGGGTACGTTTGGAAAATAAATATTCCATGAATTTTTATTTTAAGGACGAGTGACGGGGGCCTGCCCCGGGCCTGTTTTGAAAAAAGATAGACGCGGGGGAATTTTTGTTGTAGAATAGGGGACAGATTTTAGAGAGAGGGGGCGGCGGCCATGCCGCAGACATTTCTGCCCGGCGAGGTGCTGGCCATGACCGGCCAGGCGGCGGACCGGCTTTTGAAGCTGGACAGCGGCGATGCCGCCTTGCTGTATCTCCAGCTGCTGCGCCGGGGATCGCTGGAGGGCCTGAAGTGGCCGGAGAGCCGGGTGCAGGGGGCGCTGGAGGGGCTGCGCGCCCAGGGGCTTGCGCCCGGCGAGCTGCCCGCCCCGCCGGAGCCCCCCGCCCAGGAGGTTCCGCCCCCGGACTACACCACCGAGGACGTATCCCAGGCCCTGGCGGATAAGGCCTCCACCTTCCCCGCCCTGGCGGACGAGGTGGAGCGGCGGCTTGGCAAGCGGCTGTCCGCCTCCGACTTAAAGAGCCTGTATACTCTTTATGACCACCTGGCCCTCCCCGCCGAGGTGATTCTCATGCTGGTGGGCTGGTGTATTGAGGAGGTCAAGCGCAAATACGGCCCCGGGCGGATGCCCTTCCTGTCCCAGATTAAGAAGGAGGGCTTTGCCTGGGCCCGCCGGGGCGTGGACACCATGGAGCGGGCGGAGGAGCACATTGCCAGGCTCACCCGGCTGCGGGACCGGGAGGCGGAGGTGCTCCGCCTGTTGGACATCCCGTCCCGCCCTCTGGTCCAGCGGGAGAAGGATTACATCGCCGTTTGGGACGAGATGGGCTTCGACGACGAGGCCGTCCGCATGGCCTACGAGCGCACCGTATTGAAGAAGCAGTCCATGGACTGGGGCTATATGAACGGCATCCTGCGCCGCTGGCACGAGAAGGGGCTGCACACCGCTGCCGCCGTCCGCACCGGCGACCGCGACCCCCGGCCGGCCCGGGCCGGGGGCCAGAGGCCGCCCGCGCCCCCCTCCGCCCAGCAGGAGCGCCGGGCCCGGGAGGACATGGAGCGCATGCGCCGGCTGATGGAGCAGATGAGACAGGAGGGGAGCTAAATGCCATACGACGCCAACGTACAGCGCCGGGCGGTCCAGCGCCTGGAGCGGGAGCGCCGGCAGCGGCAGGACCGCGCCGAGCGGCTGCGGCTGGAGGCCTATCAGCGAGAGCCCCGGCTGGAGCAGCTGGACCGCCGCATTCAGGGCACCATGGCCGGCCTGGTGGCCGCCGCCCTCCGGCAGGGCGGCGACCCGGTAAAGGCTGTGCGGTCGGTGCGGGAGGAGAATCAGGACCTCCAGCGGGAGCGGGCCGTCCTTCTGGGGGCCATGGGCCTGCCGGAGGATGCCCTGGACGAAAAGCCCGCCTGTCCCCTGTGCAAGGACACCGGCTGGCAGGGGGCGAAGATGTGCCGCTGTCTGAGGGAGCTGTGCGCCCAGGAGCAGATTAAGGAGCTGTCCAAGCTGCTGGACCTGGGGGAGCAGTCCTTCGATACCTTCCGCATGGACTACTACGCCCAGAACCTCTACCCTGGCCGGGGGACCTCCCCCAGGGGCAATATGGAGCTGGTCTATGACGTGTGCCTGAACTACGCCACAAAGTTTGGCCGCTTTGCCATTAAAAACCTGTTTCTCTCCGGGGCGCCGGGGCTGGGCAAGACCTTCCTGTCCGCCTGCATCGCCCGTACCGTCTCCGAAAACGGATACTCTGCGGTGTATGACACGGCGGCGAACATTTTTGCTCAGTTTGAGGCCAGAAAGTTCCTCCGGGACAGTGCCGACGGCCAGGATGCCCGGGACGAAACCCGCCGGTATCTCAACTGCGATCTGCTCATTCTGGATGACTTGGGCAGCGAGCTGACCACCCAGTTCACCCAGTCCGCCCTCTACGAGCTGATTAACACCCGGCTGGCGGCGGACCGGCGCACCGTCATCTCCTCCAACCTGTCCATGGAGGAGGTGGCCCAGCGCTACGCCCCTCAGATTGCCTCCCGCATAGACGGCGAGTATCACAGCCTGTACTTCTTCGGCGACGATATCCGCCTGCTGAAAAAGAACCGTCTGTAAAAAGGAGAAACCATCCATGATTTACGCCCTCATCGCCGCGGTACTGGTGGCCGTGGACCAGCTGGTAAAATATCTGGTGATGACCCGCATCCCCCTGGGGGAGCATGTCCCCTTTATCCCCTGTATTTTGGACCTGACCTATGTGACCAACACGGGGGCGGCCTTTTCCATCTTCTCGGAGCACACCTGGGTCCTGGCCCTGGTGTCGCTGGCCATGTCCATCGTGCTGGCCCTGGCCCTGTGGAGGGGACTGTTCAAGCATCCCCTGGGCAGGCTCACCCTTACCCTGCTGCTGGCGGGGGCGGTGGGCAATCTGATTGACCGGGCCTTCCGGGGCTTTGTGGTGGATATGTTCAACGTGCTGTTTATGAACTTCGCCGTGTTCAACGTGGCGGATATCTGCGTGGTGGTGGGGGGCATCGCCGCCGGCATCTATTATATATTCCTAATGGACAAGCTAGAGCCCCATGAGGAGTGCGGCCATGACAACGCTGACGCTGACCGCTGACCGGGCGGGGGAGCGGGTGGACGCCCTGCTGTCCCGCCTGGTGCCGGAGCTGACCCGTTCCGCCGCCCAGCGGCTGCTGGAGCGGGGCGGCGTTACTCTGGACGGCAAGCCGGTACGGAAAAATGACAAGCCGGTCCCCGGGCAGATGCTTACGGTAGCCCTCCCCGACCCGGAGCCCATTGATTTGCTGCCCCAGAGCATCCCCCTGGACGTGGTCTATGAGGACCCTGATGTGATTGTGGTCAACAAGCCGGTGGGGCTGGTGGTCCACCCCGCGCCGGGCCATCCGGACGGCACGCTTGTCAACGCTCTGTTGTATCACTGCGGAAGTTCACTGTCTGGAATCAACGGGGCGCTGCGCCCCGGCATTGTCCACCGCATCGACCGGGACACCTCCGGCCTTATCATCGCCGCCAAAAACGACCGGGCCCACCTGGCCCTGGCCGCCCAGCTCCAGGGGCACACCCTGGCCCGCACCTACGAGGCGGTGGCGGTGGGGAGTCTCAGGGAGGAGGCCGGCGCTGTGAATGCGCCCATTGGCCGGCACCCGGCGGACCGGAAGCGGATGGCGGTTGACCGGAAAAAGGGCCGGGAGGCGGTTACCCACTGGTCGGTTCTGGCCCGGTATCCCGGCTATACCCATGTGGAGTGCCGCTTGGAGACGGGCCGCACCCACCAGATTCGGGTCCATATGGCCTCCATCGGCCACCCCCTGCTGGGGGACACGGTGTACGGGGCGAAGAAGCCCGTCCCCGGCCTGGCCGGGCAGTGCCTCCACGCCCGCCGCCTGCGGTTCATCCACCCCTCCACCGGGGAACCGGTGGAATTGGAATGCCCCCTGCCCGACTGGTTTCAGGAGATTTTGCGAAAAATCGGCCGGTAATTGGCAATCCCCCTTGACAACCCTGCAAAAACCGAATAAGATATGGAGCATATATGTAAAATGCTTGGAAAAGGACGAGTACCCGCCCCCGAGTCGCAAAGAGAGCCGCCGTTTGGTGCAAGGCGGACGGGAGGGGACGGTGAACATCACCTTGGAGCTGAGGGCCGAATCGCAGTAAGCCCCTCCGGACGCCCCCGTTACCGGGCTTATCTTGAGTGGCCGGGCTTTCACGCCCCGGCAAGAAGAGTGGTACCGCAGAGGTTCGCGCCTTTGTCTCTTTGCAGAGACAGGGGCGTTTTCATTTTGGGAAAGGAGCGGATACAGATGACCAATCTGGAAAAAATTCAGCTGTGCCAGGAGATTGTCAACCAAATTCAGGAGCAAAGCAAGCGGCCCGCCTGCTATCTGGAGTTCAGCAAAGAGCCCTTCGGGATTGCGGACAGCCACCTGGGCGGGGTCCCTTACGTGCCCCGGGACGGCGAAATCCCCACCGACGAAAAAGGAAGCCAGCTGTGGCTGTGCGCCCAGATCAACTTTGCCCAAATGCCCCATCTGGACGGTTTCCCTGACCGGGGGATTTTCCAGCTCTTCGCCTCCGACTTTGACGCCGACGGCGGCTTTGGCTTTTACGACGGGGAGTGCGAGGAGCAGAACAGCTGGCGGGTGGTCTACTACGAGGAGGTGGAC
>JAAWCR010000170.1 GCA_022793355.1 Lawsonibacter sp.
AAAATGCGTCAAAACTCTATAAATCGGAAGATAAGCGGGATAAACGTAAGCATTATGCGGTGCGGGAGCTGAACTTGACTGTGGAGCAGGGAGAATTTGTGTTCCTCATCGGCAGCAGCGGCGCGGGAAAGAGCACCATGCTGAAGCTCATTGGCGGCGAGCTGGCCGCTGACGAGGGCGCCGTCTATGTGGATGGCGTCAACATTGCCCGGTTCTTCGGTCCCTGGCGTACCCGGCTGGCCCGGACCTTTGGAATCGTAAGCCAGCAAACCATGCTGATTCGCAAGCGGACCATTATGGAGAACCTGATGGTTGCGGGCAGGGCCAGCGGCTTGCAACGCAAGGCAAAGGCCGCAGCGGAAAAAGCTCTGGGGCTGGTGGGATTGCCTGACGTGGGAGACTGCTACCCCGCCCAGCTCTCCATCGGCGAGGTGCGCCGGGTAGAGCTGGCCCGGGCCATGATCAGCAGCCCGCCGATCCTGCTGCTGGATGAGCTGACGGCCAACCTGGACGATGACAACATCTGGGATATGATGCATCTGCTTAACGAGCTGAACAGCCGGGGCACTACCATCATCATGGCAACCCATGCCAGCCAGTATGTAAACATTATGCGGCGGCGGGTGGTAACCCTGGTGGACGGCAAACTGGCCGGAGATGTAAAAAACGGCCGGTATGGCGATATTGTTTAGTACATAAAAAATGTTATCGGAAAACGGAGGAGTGGGATTATGAACGTTGCCGGCGGAACGGTCCGCAGAGCCAACCAGCGTGGCCACCCAGCGCCCGGCTAGGGGTATGGGAAATCAATAACGAAGTTGGTCCAAGGCTGTCATAAAACGGCTGCGGGAAATAACAGAAGGAGAACTACATATGAATTTCAAGAACATGTCAATCAGGAAAAGCCTGATCCTAGGATTTGGCATTACCATTCTCGTCTCTGTCATCATTATTGTTACCTCTTTGGTCATGATGTCTTCGCAGAAGAGCGCTTATAAGGATATCCTTGACGGATATGTGGCGGCCAACCAGATGGTTAGCGATTGCCGCATTGATTACAACATTGCCGCCCGCAATCTGCGGGACGCGGTGCTCTCCGGCGATATGTCCGGTCTGGACAATGCCAACAGCAAGATTACAGAGCTGGCCAGCCGCCTCAACGAGCTGAATAAGATTTACCCTGCCAGCAGTGATAAGAGCCTGCTCACTTCCTTTGTCAACACCGTTGAGGAATGGGAGGTTGAGGCCAAGCGTATCGCTGAAGTTGCCCGCACCAGCCGGGAGGATGCGGTGGAGATGATTATTTCCAGCTGTTCCCCCAAGCTGGTGGCTGCCGCCACCGCCGGGGACAAACTGGCGGATAGTTTGCAGGCGGATCAGGATAAGATTATTGATAAACAGAACACAAGCTCCACCATCGGGATTGCGGTAATCATTGCCGTGATGGTAGTCGCCACCTTCGTGGTGCTGCTGATGGCGACCAAGATCATCCGCAGCATCGTGGAGCCCAGCAACCAGGTCCGGAACGCCCTGGTGGGCTTCAGCCAGGGCAATCTGGCTGTGCCCGTGGACTATGTGGGCAAGAATGAACTGGGCGATATGTGCGATGCCCTGCGCACCAGCCAGCATGTGCTCGGTGAGTGTATCAGCGACACCTGCCGTCTGCTGGAGGAAATGGGCACCGGCAATTACGACGTGCGCACCAAGGACGAGAAGATCTATGTGGGCGCGCTGAGCAAGATTCTGGAGTCCGTGCGGGTCATCAACAGCAGCATGAGCGACGACCTGGCCCAGATCAGCCAAAGCTCCGACCAGGTGGCCGCCGGCTCCGACCAGGTGTCCAACAGTGCACAGGCCCTGGCGCAGGGCGCAACCGAGCAGGCCAGCTCGGTTGAGGAGCTGTCCGCCACCATCACCGACATCTCCGAGAACGCCAAAAAGACCGCCGCTGCTGCCAGCGAGGCCGGCAAGTCCGTCCATGAGGCCAGCAGCCAGGTGGCGACCAGTGTGGAGTATGTCAAGCAGCTGAACATCGCGATGGACAACATCTCCAGCTCCTCCCAGGAGATTGGCAAGATTATTGCCACAATTGAGAATATTGCTTTCCAGACCAACATTCTGGCCCTGAACGCCGCCGTAGAGGCCGCCCGTGCGGGCTCCGCCGGCAAGGGCTTCGCCGTGGTGGCCGACGAGGTGCGCAATCTGGCGACCAAGTCCGATGAGGCCGCCAAGGCCACCAAGGACCTGATCGACGGTTCCATCAACGCCGTCCACGAGGGCACAGAGGCCGTGGGCAAGGTTACCGATTCCCTGCAGCGCACCAACGAGCTGACCTCCGGCGTGACCGCCATGATGGAGACCGTGGTGAAGGCCGTGGAGAACCAGACCACCGCCATCGTGCAGGTAACGGAGGGAATCGACCAGATCTCCGCCGTGGTGCAGACCAACTCCGCCACCAGCGAGGAGTCCGCCGCCGCCAGTGAGGAGCTGTCCAGCCAGGCCAGCCTGATGAAGGAGCTGCTGTCTCGTTTCAAGCTGCGTCAGGACTACATTGGCAGGTCCCAGCCCACGTATAGTTCCGCTCCTTCCGCCCCTTCCGCTTCCAGCTGGGAGAGCGATGACGATGCCGGATATGCGGGTTTCGGCTCCAGTCCCTTCGGAGGCAGCAAGTATTAAGCGGAAGCCCGGCGCTCTTTACAGTGTAAAGGAAATATGGCGTCCCGTTTTCGGGACGCCATATTCTCCGTTTGACGAAACAGACTATGGGGAAGAGGTGGAGTTTAGATGGCAAAGAGAAAGCCCCAGGACAGCGGCACCATATTTGCGCTGGACATCGGCACCCGGAGCATCATCGGTGTGGTGGGCCGGGTGGTGGACGAGCGCTTTCAGGTGCTGGCGATTGAGAAGGAGGAGCACGGAAAGCGGGCCATGCTGGACGGCCAGATCGAGGATATTGTTCAGGTAGCCAAAGTGGCCCGCCGGGTGACCGACCGGCTGGAGGAGCGGCTGGACTGCTCTCTGGAGCGGGTGTGCGTGGCGGCTGCCGGCCGCGCCCTGCGCACCGAGCATGGCAGCTACTCCATGGAGTACCCGGAGGTAACCCGAGTGACCAACGACGCCATCAGCCGGCTAGAGAGCGGCGCCGTCTCCGACGCCGAGAGCCACATTGGCCAGGACCAGGACGGCCAGCGCCGGTTCTACCTGGTGGGCTATACAGTGGCCGGCTACCGGCTGGACCACTACCCCATGACCACCCTGCGCAATCACAATGGGCAGCTGCTGGAGGCCGACGTGGTCGCCACCTTTCTCCCCGGCGAGGTGGTGGAGAGCCTCTACGCCGTGGTGGAGGCCTCCGGGCTGGAGGTGGCAAGCCTGACCCTGGAGCCAATCGCCGCTCTGAACGCGGCCATTCCCGCCGACCTGCGTCTGCTCAACCTGGTGTTGGCTGACATCGGCGCGGGTACCTCGGACATCGCGGTTTGCCGGGACGGCACCGTGGTGGGCTACACTATGGCTACCATCGCCGGAGACGAGGTTACGGAGGAGCTGATGCGCCTCTACCTGGTCCCCTTTGCCACGGCGGAGCGGATGAAAACCCAGATGGACGCGCCCGCTGTCGTCTACCGGGACGTACTGGGCCTGGAGCAGTCCGTTTCTGGCGGCGAGGTGCGTCAAGCCGTTCAGAAGCCGGCCCGGCTGCTGGCCCAGGAGATTGCCCAGCGGGTGAGCTCCCTCAATGGCGGCGCGCCCTCGGCGATTTTTCTGGCTGGTGGCGGCAGTAAGCTGGAGGGGCTTCGGGAGCTGGTGGCCGAGGCGCTGGATATGGACGAGAACCGGGTGGCCCTGGCGGGGAATAACTACGATATCACCGCCTTCTCGGAGGAGTACGACCTGAACGATCCGGAACTGGCCACCCCCCTGGGCATCGCTGTGTCAGCGGGCCTGGGCCTGATCAGCGACAGCTACCGCATTCTGCTCAACGGCCAGCCCGCTAAGCTTTTCCGCAGCGGTTCGCTGACGGTGCTGGAGCTGCTGATGATGAACGGCTACACCTCCGCCGATTTGCTGGGCCGCACCGGGAAGAGCTTGAGCGTCACTGTGGATGGGCAGCGGATGACCTTCCGGGGTCAGCCCGCGACCCCCTGTTCCCTGCGCCTGAATGGGCAGGAGACGGCCCCTTCCGCCCTGGTCTATGCCGGGGACAGCATCGAATTTACTCCGGCAGTGCCCGGGCTGTCCGCCCAGCGGACCTTGAAGGATCTGTTGGGAGTGGATTTTGCCAAGGGGGTTAGCGTCAACGGGCGTTGGGCCGACTTGGACACCCCCCTGAACACCGGCGACCGGATCAGTACCGCTGACCAGCCCGTCCGCCGTCCCCCGCCTCCGCCGCTTCAGGAGCAGCCAAAGGAGGCTGTGCCGGAGCCCCGGATGCCCCGGCGGGTAGAGGCAATCCGAACGGCGGAGGGACCGGAACGGCGGCCGCCGCTCCAGCGACCGGAGGCGATCCGCAGGATCGAGGAGCACCAGGAGACGGATCCAAAGCCGGCTGAGACGCCCGCACCTCCGCCGGCCCCTGCGGAGGTGGAGAGACGCCCCACTCCGGAACCCATTCCTTCCAGCACCTCCCAAAAATCCCCGGTCTCCGCGCAGGGCAAGTCCATCCAGGTGATGTTGAATGGACAGTCCCTGATTCTGCCTGGCAAAGAGGATGGAGTCCCCTACTATGTCATGGATCTGCTGGAGCACTCTGGTATTGATTTTGATAATCTGGACCGAGGTGTGGAGCTGCAAGTCAACGGGAGCAACTGCTCCTTCACTCAGGAGCTGAAAGCCCGGGATGACGTTGTCATCCGTTATCTGGAAAAGTAATGGAGTGAGTATACTTTGAAAAAAAAGGTAAAAAAGAAAAAGGACGAACCGGTTGAAAATGCCGAAAGCACAGGCGGCGGGAAAAAGAAAAAGGGCAAAAAGAAGCTCCTTTTAATCCCTGTCCTTCTGTTACTGGTGGCCGCGATTGCCGCCGCTGCCGTGCTGTTTGTTTTGCCCCACTTCGGTATTAATCTGCTGGGCGGCGGCAGTGAGGAGCCGTCCGGACCGGTAGAAGAGAAAATTCCCAAGAAGGGCATTGAGACCTACGCCGTAGGCGAGGATACTGCCGTTGCCCTGGACACCATTCTGGAGGAAGGGGAAGGGGAGCTGCTGGCGCTGCGTTCCCCCCCGGGGAAGGCGGACGACGGAGTGGAGAGCCGCTATACCTACATCTACGAGCTCAACGGCGCGGCGGCCATAGTGGACCGCTACCTGGACCTGATGATGAGCGGCGAGGAGCCCTTCAGCCTGGTGGATGAGAGCTACCTCATTCTGGAGGAGCGGCCAGAGCTGGAGGACGCCGAGGGCGCGCTGATTCTGGCCCGGAACTCCGTGGTGGAGGGCCATGTATTCCAGCTGGTGATCGGCTGGTCGGAGGCCAGCGCCAACCTGGCGGTTCGGGTCTCGGCCCCGGAGGGGGCGCTGCACAAGCCCGTGAAGGTGGAGCCGCCGAAGCCCGCCAGCGTCGGCGAACAGATGGCGACGATTCAGAGCATGTCCCCCGCGGAACTGGCCCTGCCCGGAAGCTCCATGTCCGAGTATGACATTTATCCCATTGAGGGCTTTGTCAAGATTGATGGGATGGACTGCCGCCGTTTCCACATCTATGAGGCCGGAGACAGCTATTCCCTGGCGGGCATCATTTTCCTTAGCGGCGACCAGCAGCATGTATACCGCATGGACCCGGACGACAACACCATCATCACCGAGCTGAAGTAGGCAAAAATCTGCCGGATACTTAAGAAACCGGCGGCAACTGCCGATAGGTTAGATGGAGCGAGATCGAATTCAATCGGAAGGGAGGGGGACACGTATGGGTGGTATCAGCGCAGCGCAGTTTCAGACCAACTACGCCTATGCCTTGATGAAAATGTCGATGGAGGACGCCGAGGCCCAGGCGCAGGAGATGATTGAGATGCTGTCCGATGTGCCCGCGCCCGCTCAGTATGGTTTTGACACCTGGGCATGACACTTCGGCGGATCGTTCCAATACCAAAAAGCGGCGTGAGAGCAATCTCTCACGCCGCTTTCACATTTTTTTGCGCCGCAGAGCGGAAAAAATTGAATTGCTCCCGGTTGTTTGGACGGAAAACTTTTGCTTGACAAAGGAGGGAAAAAGAATTATGATGTATACACCCCACCCGGGGGTGGTGTATAACAGTCTGTTCAGAGGTCAGGTGAATCACGATGGCAAAGCAGAAATTTAACATAACAGGCATGACCTGTTCCGCCTGTTCCGCCCATGTGGAGAAGGCGGTGGGCAAGCTGGAGGGAGTACGGGCCGCCGACGTTAGCTTGATGACAAACTCTATGGTGGCCGAATACGACGAAACTATCCTATCCCCAGAGGAAATTATTCAGGCGGTAATACAGTCCGGATATGGGGCCGCCCTGCCCCAAAAGGCCGGGGAAAGGGCGGCGACGCCGCAGGAGGATGTGGTAGGCAAGGAGTTGGCTTCCATGAAGAGACGGCTTGTCTGGTCCTTTGTGTTCCTGCTCCCGCTGTTCTATATCTCCATGGGCCACATGATGGGTGCGCCCCTGCCCGGCGTTCTGCTGGGCCACGAGAACGCGGTGGCCTTTGGCCTGACCCAGCTGCTGCTTACCCTGCCGATTATGTATATCAACGATAAGTATTATAAGGTTGGATTCAAAACTCTTTGGAATCGAGCTCCCAACATGGATTCCTTAATCGCTGTGGGGTCCGCTGCCGCTGTGGTCTATGGTGTATTTGCCATCTACCAGATGGGGTACGGCCTGGGCCACGGCGATATGGAGCGGGTGGCAAAATACCACATGGATTTGTATTTTGAATCTGCCGGCATGATTTTAACCCTGGTCACCCTGGGCAAATTTTTGGAAACCCGGTCCAAGGGGAGAACCGGCGAAGCCATTACCCGCCTGATGGACCTGGCCCCCAAGACCGCCACCGTCCTCCGGGATGGGGCGGAGGTGGAGCTTCCGGTGGAGGAGGTTCAGGTGGGCGACCGGGTGGTGGTCCGGCCAGGCCAGTCCATCCCGGTGGACGGGGTAATTGTGGAGGGCCAGTCCGCCGTGGACGAGAGCGCGCTCACCGGCGAATCCCTGCCTGTAGACAAGGGTCCCGGGGACCGGGTGGCCGCCGCCTCCATTAACAAGTCCGGCTTCTTTACCTTTGAGGCCAGCCGGGTGGGGGAGGACACCACCCTGGCTCAGATGATTCGTCTGGTGGAGGAGGCCAGCGCCTCGAAAGCGCCCATCGCCAAGCTGGCCGACAAGGTGTCCGGTATTTTCGTCCCTGTAGTCATGGGGATTGCCCTGATATCTGCCCTGGCCTGGTTGGTCACCGGACACGGCGTTACCCAGGCCCTCACCGCAGGGGTGGCCGTGCTGGTGATCTCCTGCCCCTGCGCCCTGGGCTTGGCTACCCCCGTGGCCATCATGGTGGGCACCGGCAAGGGGGCGGAAAACGGTATTCTGATAAAATCCGCGGAATCGCTGGAGACGTTGCACACCATCGACACGGTGGTGCTGGATAAGACAGGCACCCTTACCCAAGGCAGGCCGGTGGTGACAGACATCCTCGCCCAGCGGGAGGATACCCTGCTCGCCCTGGCGGCAAGTCTGGAAGCGCCCTCTGAGCACCCCCTGGCCACCGCCATTTTGGAGGAGAGCCGGAAAAGGAATTTATCCCTGACTCCTGTGAGCGGGTTCGAGGCCGTCCACGGACGGGGAGCTAGGGCCATCCTAGATGGACGAACCTATTTGGGGGGCAACCGGGCCATGATGGAGGAGGCGGGGATTGCCCCAGGGTCCCTGACCGTACAGGCCGACGAATTGGCCGCTCAGGGGAAAACACCCTTATACTTTGGGGATGAAACAAACAAAAAATTACTAGGCATTATCGCTGTGGCTGATACCCCTAAGCCCTCCAGCAAAGATGCGGTGGCCGCATTCCAGGAACTGGGGCTGGAAGTGGTCATGCTCACCGGCGACAACCAGCGCACCGCCGAGGCCATTGGCAGAGAGCTGGGAGTTACCCAGGTGATGGCCGAAGTCCTGCCCCAGGACAAGGAGCGGAAAATCGCCTCTCTCCAGGCTGAGGGCAGGAAGGTGGCTATGGTGGGGGACGGCATCAACGACGCCCCCGCGCTGGCCCGGGCGGACGTGGGACTGGCCATCGGCGCAGGCACCGACGTAGCCATCGAGAGTGCCGACATCGTGCTGATGAAGTCCGACCTGCTGGACGTGGCCACCGCCGTGGAGCTGTCCCGGGCCACCATCCGGAATATCAAGGAAAACCTGTTTTGGGCGTTTTTCTACAACGCCCTGTGCATCCCCTTGGCCGCCGGCGTGTTTTACGCCGCCCTAGGCTGGCAGCTCAACCCCATGTTTGCCGCCGCCGCCATGAGCCTCAGCTCGGTAACCGTGGTGACAAACGCCCTGCGGCTGCGCTTTTTCAAGAGTAAGCACCGGTCTGATGCTCCGGCGG
>JAAWCR010000171.1 GCA_022793355.1 Lawsonibacter sp.
GCCTTTCCGGAGACCGTTCTTGATGGCCTCGCTTTTTTGTATCACATTCATTATAATTTTCCTCCTACAAATAAAAATACCGCAGTGAAATCACTGCGGCACAACGTGTTTAGTATGTTCAATATAAAAAGTTGACAGACCCCCCCCTTGGCGGCCTGTCAACTTATCATGGTCCGAGTGGGGAGACTCGAACTCCCGGCATCTTGCTCCCAAAGCAAGCGCGCTACCAACTGCGCTACACCCGGATATTGAACCTTTCTGCATCATAACACGGCAGCGGTAAAAAAGCAAGGGTTTCCAAGTTTACATCCCGGCTTTCCACGAACGGCGAAACAAGCCGCCTGACGCTGAAGGGTATGGCAACAGTATAATATATTTCAAAAAAGATTGCAAGTATTCCGATTCATATGGTAAGATATTTTTGCAATCAAGAGAGAGGTGAACCAATTATGCGAATGAGAAAAAAGCCGAATTTGACAGCCCGGTTGGAGCGTTGCGACGCGCTGCTAATCAAAGACCCAGTACAGCTTCGCGGGCACTGGCGGGAGCTCTATCCCACAGCCCGGGAAATACGGCTGGAGCTCGGCTGCGGGAAAGGGCGCTTTTCGGCGGAGACAGCGGAGCAAAACCCGGACGTACTGTACATTGCCCTGGAGCGGGTACCGGACGCAATGGTCATCGCTATGGAGCGCTGCCAGGCAAAGGGGCTGACCAATATCTTTTTTATTGACGGGGACGCCGCCGCGCTGCGGGACTACTTTGCGCCGGATGAAGTGGACTTGATCTACGTCAACTTCTGCGACCCCTGGCCCGGAGTAAAGCATGCCCGGCGGCGGCTGACCCACCCGCAGTTTTTGGTGCTCTATCGCGGAGTTCTGCGGGAGGGGGGACAGCTCCACTTCAAAAGTGACAACCATGATTTGTTTGAATGGTCGCTGTTTCAGTTTCCCAAGGCGGGATTTACCCTGTCTGAGGTGAGCCGCAACCTCCACAGCGGGGGAATCAACGGGGTAATGACCGACTACGAGGAAAAATTTCATCTCCAGGGGGTCCCAATCAACCGCTGCGTGGGGACCAAAGAGCCTATGGACCCGGAGCCGGAGTTTCAGCCTATTGCAGGTCCTGCCAGCCAATCAGACCATAGGCGGACGCCGAGGACTGAACAGCCCGAATGATGGCCCGCTCCATGGCCTGCGCCGCCATAGCGCCCACCACGTTTACATCCCCTGGAACATCCCCCAGGGACAGGGCGTAAATGCTGTCGCCGTCGGCCGTAGTATGGACCGGACGAATGGCCCTGGCGTAACCGTTGTGGGTCATGCCGGCAATCTTGGTCAGCTGGGTTTTGGTCAGCTTGGCGTTGGTCACCACAACGCCAAGCGTGGTGTTGCCGGGAAAGAGACCGGCAGCCTGGGACGCATCCTGAAACAGCTCCTCCAAGGTAGAGGACAGACCGGTCCGCCAGGGATTGAGCAGCCCGGCAATCTGCGTTCCGTCGGGGCCGTAGATATCCCCCAGGGCGTTAACCGCCACCAGGGCGCCCACCTTCAGCGCCCCGGCCTGGAGGGCGAAGGTCCCGAACCCCGATTTCATAGCCCGGGCCATGCCCCGGTACTTCCCGACGGAACAGCCGGTGCCCGCCCCCGCGTTTCCCTGGGCGGGGGCGTCATAGCCGGCATTCTCACAGGCCTGATAGGCCATGGCTCCGTCAGGCCTGATATGTTTATCCCCCACACCCAGGTCAAAGAGGCAGGACTGGCTCACCAGCGGCACCTTGGCCACCCCTGTATCAAACCCAATATCCCGCTCCTCCAGATACCGCTGAACGCCCCCTGCGGCGTCCAGCCCGAAGGCGCTGCCGCCGGAGAGAAGCACTGCGTTAAGCCCCTCGGCTGCGGCCACGGGGCTTAAAATCTGGGACTCCCGGGAGGCGGGGCCGCCCCCCCTCACATCCAGGCCGGCGGGGCTCATACGGTCGCACAGAAGCACTGTGCAGCCGGTGGCGCTCTCCACGTCCTGCGCATGGCCGACCCGAAAGCCGCCCACCTCCATAATGCCAATTTCGTTCATCGTCCGGCTCAGCCCCCAATGTCCTTTGCCAGCGGCGGGATCTGGGAAATCATGTTGTCCATATCCTCAAACATGGCGCTTTTCGTTGTGCCCAGCCGGCTGGCATACTCGATGTGCTTGACAACCTCCTGATACTGGTCCTTGATCTGCTCAAAGAACTGGCGCAGGCCCTCCAGCTCCTGCTGGGACCGGCCAATGACGTCGGCAATTCCGCCCTGTACGGACACGGCCCCTTCCGCCGCTGCTGTGATTCGCTCAAAGCTGCCCTCCGTCCGCCCGACAATAGCGATATTCTGTCCCAGGGTCTGCTCGGAAGTGGTGATGCTTTGGCTGAGCTCGTTGGCCCGGCACTCCACATCGTTTACGCCGCCGTCCACCTCGCCCGCCAGATTTTTAATCTCTCCGGCCAGCGTTTTCACCTGGGCGGCGACCACAGCGAAGCTCCGGCCCTCCGCGCCCGCCCGGGCCGCTTCAATGGAGGCGTTAATCGCCAAAATATTGGTCTGCTCCGCGATGGATACAATTTTTCCCAGGGATTTTTTGATTTCAGTAATGGCGGTCTCCAGCTGGGAAAAGGTCTCCGCCATGGTGTCGTAGCACTGCTGCACCTGCACCGAGGTATGCTCTAGATCCTCAATCCGGTCCCGGGCCTCCGTTACTGCCTCACCTATTTCTTCCCGCACCTGGCCAAACTGCTCCGCCGTCTCGTTGATGTTGGAGAAGGAGGCTCCCAGGTCGCGCAGCTTCATCTGGAACCGGTCACCCTCCTGCAGCACGCTGGCGAAGGAGGAACCCACCTGACTCAGCTCCCAGAGGGAGTCAACTTCCTTTTTGACCAGCTCCTTCTGATACTGCTTCAGGCTTTCCGCCACGTGGAGCACAGGGTAAACGCTCTTTTCCTCCTGGATCCGAGCGGAACGCCGCGCCTTTCTTTTAAACAGCATGAACAACGCCTCCTCCTTTACTCAAAGACCACGCAGGTCATGGACTGGTTGACAAACCGGTTGTTATAGTGTTCGCCGTATCCCACAAAGCCGGCGTGGCTGCCCAGCGCCGACATCTCCCGCAGATAGCTGTCCATATAGCCGTGCTCGGAAAACAGCTTGTAGCGGAACAGGCAGTTCACGGAGAAAATGGCCGACCGGCGGGGGAAGTCCCGGCATATCTGCTGAATGGTCTCCCGCACAATGGCCTGGTAGTCGCCCAGCTCCAGCAGAATCAGCACGTCGGAGTCGTTCACCTGGCGGAAGCAGGCCAGGGCGTTTCCGTTGACCTCCTTGATGGAGATGATGCAGGTGTCGTCTCCGTTCAGCTTGCCGAAGGGATTTTGGAAAGTCCGGGTCAGAATCTCCTCGTCCGTCACGTGCAGGATGTCCTTATACACCTGCTTGGCGCTTTTCCCGTTCAGCGCGCCCAGGATATAGTTGCTCCGGTCGGTATTGGAGGCCACAAAGCGGTAGTCACCCATCTGGTGGTAGATGTTCTCCTTATAGGTCTTGACCCGGCCGTTTTTATTGCGCACCAGGGCGTAGGCCACCGCGTCCTGATAGACCCGGCCGTTGGCGGACACCCGGCCCTGGTCGCCGGTGCCCCCCACCAGGGAGACCCCCCGCTTGCGAAGGGCGGTATAGATAGTGGTCAGCACGCAGGCGTCGTTTCCGGAGCAGAAGTCAATGCACACCGTATCCCCGCTGGAGGCGCCCACCGTCTGCATGTCCTGCTCCAAGCGCTGTATGTACTTCACCGGCATGACAGAGACCTGTTCCAGCACATTGGCGGCGGCGGTGACCCCGTCGGAGAAGGCGATGATGCCCACACCGCTCTCCACCACCTTGGTTTGGTAGCTCATCCCGATACACCCGATGCTGGGCACCCCGGGAAACCGCTGTTCCAGCGCCGCCACATGCGCCTCAAACTGATCGTTATTGGATAATAGCATGATAAACTCCGGACGATACAGGCCCTGAAGCGCCTCATCCAGATTTCCCCGATGGCTCATACCGAAAAACTGTTTCATGCCGTTGTCTCCCTTCTGTGTTTTCAATGGCATTTCATTATACGGTAAAAATTTCCGTCTGTCAATGCGGCGTCCCGAAACTTTTGCGCCTTCCCTCGTCCGGCGGGGAGGCGTTGTTTTATTGTTTTTATTCCGTTTCGATTTTGTTTCGTTTTGCTCCTCCAACTGTTCAAATTTTCCTGTTAGGATGGAGACAGCCTGACACAGAAAGGACGATTTCAGCCATGAAGCTTCCTGTATGGAAACCAAGCGGAGACGCACAA
>JAAWCR010000172.1 GCA_022793355.1 Lawsonibacter sp.
CAGGCCGGTCATGGCGTCCTTGAAGGTCTGCTCGAAGCCCAGGAACTTGATGATGGACAGATTGACGGAGGGGTCGAACCGGATGCCGCCCTTGTAGGGGCCGAGGGCTCCGTTGTACTGCACGCGGTAACCGCGGTTGACCTGCCAGTTGTGGTTGTCGTCCTCCCAGGTCACGCGGAACTCAATCACGCGCTCGGGTTCCACCATGCGCTCCAGCAGGGAGACCTTCTCATACTCGGGGTGGGCGTTAATCACGGGCTCCAGAGAAGTGAGAACTTCCTCCACAGTCTGCAGGAACTCGGGCTCGTTGGCGTTTTTGGCACGGGTTTCGTTCAGGACCTTCTCAATGTACTTGTTCATAGCGGCATTCCTCCTAAATAATATATCGCTGAGTGGATTTTTGACGGAAACCCTTCATTTTCTGTGGAAGGGGTCTCCGTTTTGCTTCGATATGTATATCATACCACAAAAGCTTCTGGTGTAAAGCACTTCTTTTGTGGAGGTTACCACAATGAAATGGCTGTGGCAAGCGGGATGGCGCACAAAAAAGCGGCCGTTTCCACAAAAAGGAGCGGCCGCTTTTGGTCATTCTGCAAGTGTTCTGTCAGGAGTTCAGTAATCCGGGTAGATATCGCTCTTTTTGGGCATGATCAGCGCACAGACCAGGTAGGCCCAAAAGCCGAAGGTGCCGCAGAAGAAAGCGATGATCCAGCCCACCCGCACCAGGGTGGGGTCGATATCGAAATACTCCGCGATGCCGCCGCAGACGCCGCACAGCATCTTGAAGGGTCCTTCGGTCCGATATAATCTCTTGCTTCCCATAATATATCCGCTCCTTTTTTTAAATCTTTTAATCGCTGTTTCTGTACTACATCATACGCCCCACGGATTGAAAATACCATAGGAAAAAGATAAAAGAATGATTAAAATTCTAGGAGCAGCCAAATCCATCTGGCCAGCAGGGCGGCGGAGATGGTGAAAAAGACCTCCAACGCAGTGGACACCATTCTGGGGATGAGGAAGAGAATGGCGCAGCCGATTGCCATGAAGAGGCAGAAGCGGAGGGGGGCTGCCCAGCGGTCCGGGTCCTGGCGGCGGAAAATCAAGACGGTAAGCTGAAGGGCCAGCATCAGCAGGACGCTGGCTCCGGCAGCGAGAATCACATGGAGGGCGGCGAACCTTGGGAAATACTGGGGGAGATAGGGAATAGCCAGGGCGTAAGCCAGGGACAGGATGGCACACAGGGCCAGCAGCCGCACCGCCAGCCTCTGCCACCGGGAAGGGAGGCGGAAAGACAGCCGGATCAGCATAACAAAAAAGTACCCCCCGGACAGGATGCCCCAGTAGATAAAGCCCCGGTAGTGGTCGGGGCCGGTGACGGCAATCACCGAAAAGTTGGTGCCGAACCACTCCACGCTCCCGGCAAAGAGCAGGGTGTAGGCGGGAATCAGGAAGCAGGCGAAAAAGTCCAGCCAGAAGTGCCCGGATTTTTTAAACATCATTTCTCCGCGGCGGCCACCAGGTCGCCTTTTTCGTTAAAGTACACGGTCCGGACCTGACTGCCGGTGGACTTGACAATATCGTCCAGACGCAGTCCCTCGGCGATGGTGGAGACCAGAGAGAAGGCCACGCCATGGCGCTTGGCCCTGCCGGTGCGGCCGATCCGGTGGATGTAATACTCGTTCTCGTCGGGAACGTCGTAGTTGAACACAGCATCCACATCGTCGATGTCCAGGCCTCTGGCGGCCACGTCGGTGGCAGCCAGGACGCGCAGCTTGCCGTCTCGGAACTTTTTCAGGGTGCGCTCCCGAAGGGACTGGGTAATATCGCCGTGAATGGCCTCACAGCTCACCCCCCGCATCTCCAGCAGGCCGGCCAGCCGGTCGGTCATGTTCTTGGTGTTGCAGAAGGCGATCACCCGCTCATAGTCCCCCATCTCCAGCAGCCGAACCATAATATCCGCCTTCTCGCCCCGGTCCGTGTCTAGACGGTACTGGGCGATGTCGGGCCGGTTCTCCTGGTCAGCCTGGACCGTAATTTCTACCGGGTCGCGCTGATACACCCAGGAGATGTCCAGCACCTCCCGGGAGATGGTGGCGGAGAACATGCCCAGGTTTTTCCGGTTGGGCATGGTGTCCAGAATGCGGGTGACGTCTTGTACAAAGCCCATGTCCAGCATCCGATCCGCCTCATCCAGCACCACCGTCTCCACCCTGTCCAAGCGGACGGTGCGCCGCTTCATATGGTCCATCAGCCGCCCCGGGGTGGCCACCACAATCTGGGGCCGCTTCTTCAGCTGGTTAATCTGGGTGCTGATGGGCTGTCCGCCGTAGAGGCACACCACCCGCACCCCCTCTTTAAAGGCGCACAGATCCCGCAGCTCATCCCGAATCTGAATGGCCAGCTCCCGGGTGGGGGCCAGAACCAGGCCGGTGACCTCGCTGCCGGCGGAGTCGGTGTGCTCCACCATGGGGATGCCGAAGGCGAAGGTTTTGCCTGTCCCGGTGGGGGCCTTGGCAATTACGTCCTTCCAGTCCATGAAGTGGGGGATGGCCCCGGCCTGGATAGAGGTGGCCTCCACATAGCCCTTTTTCTCAATGGCCCGCATCAGCTCCGGGGACAGGTTCATCTGGTCATAGCGGCCGGTTCCGCTGACAGTTTGTCCGTTAATCTCCATAGTTATATCCCTCTTCTGTATAATCTATCAAGCTATATTATACCTATTTTTTCGGGATTGTCTATGGTTTTATCAAAAG
>JAAWCR010000018.1 GCA_022793355.1 Lawsonibacter sp.
CCCGGATACAAGAGTGAGGTGGTGGTTCGGTTCCTCAGTGACCGGGGGGTGTACCTCTCCTCCGGATCCGCCTGCCACCGGGGCGGGCTCAGCCACGTTTTTGCCGCGCTGGATCTCCTCAAGCCCCAGCGGGAGGGCGCGCTGCGGGTCAGCTTCTCCTACGATACCACGCAGGAGGATGTTGACGCCCTGATTCAGGGGCTGAAGGAGGCCCGGAAGGTTCTGTTCACCACGTTATCATAATCGAAATAAAGGAGCATTACCGTGTTTGCGTACATGAAGCAGAAGCCAGGCTTTTACAAGCAGGTGCTTTTTCTGGCGACCCCGATTATTCTGCAAAACCTGATCACCAGCACCCTGGGCATGGCGGACACCTTTATGGTGGGCATGCTGGGGGAGGCGCCTATGGCGGCGGTCACGCTGGCCAATATCCCCCTGTTCGCGGTGCAGATGTTTATTTTCGGCGTACAGAGCGGCGCATCCGTTTTAATCAGCCAGTATTGGGGCAAACAGGAGATGGAGGCCATTAACCAGGTGCTGGGGGTGGCCCTGTGGGTGGCCCTTACGGTGTCGTCCGTCTGCGCCGCCGTGCTGCTTGTTTGCCCGGTGGAGTTCCTCAGCCTGTTTGGCAACGATGACCAGGTGATTCAGCTGGCGGCCCAGTACGGTTCCATCGCCGGGATGTCCTATGTATGCAACGCGTTTACTATGATGTATGTGGCCGCCTACCGCAGCATGGAGCGGCCCCAGCTGGGTATGTACATCCTGGTGCTGTCCATGACGGTGAACACCTTTCTCAACTGGGTGTTCATCTTTGGCAAGCTGGGTGCGCCCGCCCTGGGTGTGCGGGGGGCGGCCCTGGCCACCCTGATTGCCCGTCTTGTTGAAGTGACCATCGTTGTGACACACATGATAAGAAACCGGTTTTTCCGGGTCCATCTCCATTTGCTCCTCCGGCCTGGTATGGACATGACCCGGCGCTTCCTGCGCTACGGCGGGCTGGTGGTGTTCAACGAGACCACCTGGGGGCTGGGTTCCTCCGTGTTTCCCACCATTATGGGGCATATGGCGGGCAGCACCGAGATTCTGGCCGCCTACACCGTGGCAGGCAATGTGGATAAGATTGTAATGGTAGTCTCCTTCGGTCTGGCCGCCACAGCCTCCATCATCATCGGCCGGGAGGTGGGGGCCGGACGGCTCCGGAATGTACGCTCCATGGGCATGGCGTTGACCACCCTGGCCCTGCTGTGCGGCCTTGGAATGGGCGGGCTGCTGTTCCTCTTTGCCCACTGGATTGCGCCCGCGTGGGTGTTCCCCCTGTTCAAGATGTCGGAGCGGGCCGCCTCCATCGCCGTGATGATGATGACCGTGCAGGCCTGCGTCCGGCCCCTGCGGGACTACAACAGCGTGACCATCGTGGGGGTGCTCCGGGGAGGCGGCGACGTGAAGGCCGCCACCCTCATTGACACCCTGCCCCAGTGGCTGGTGGCCATCCCCGCCGCCGTCCTCCTGGGCTCGGTCCTCAAAGCCGATATCTTGTGGGTCTATCTGGCTATGACCTTGGAAAACATTGTAAAATTTGCCTTTGGCGTCCCCCGGGTGCTCTCCGACCGCTGGATTCGGGATTTGACCCGGGCCTGATAAAAGAGAATTGACCGGCTGTCAACCCGACAGCCGGTCAGTTTTCTTTTTCGCGCTCGGCGATGTAATTTTTCAGGATTGTTTCCACCATGTTGGCAAAATTTCGGTTTTCTTGTTGGCCGTAGCCCCTGATTGTTTCAGCGACTTCTTCCGTAAGGCGAAAACTATACACCTTTTTTTCGATTCCCATTGTATCACCTCATAATAATATTAAGTGTATTGTATTACATTTGCAAACTTGCTATTGTAATTTTTCGTTACTTATTGTATGCTATTGGTGAGGTGATAAAACATGCAGGATTCTAAAGAGGAAAACTATAAAGAGATGTACCTGATTATGTTCCGAGCTTGCGAGGAGGCCATTGATACCTTGATAACCGCCCAGCGGAAATGTGAGGAAATGTATCTGGCCGCAGGCGACCCGGAGAATCAACCGCCCGAGGAAAATTAGCACCGGCCCGGCTGTTCCGCCAGGAATGGCCGGGTACTTTTTGTTTATAATAAATTCATAAAGTACCTATTGACAATTTTGGAGGGCGGTGGTACATTATCTTTAGCACTCGGGGAATATGAGTGCTAAACAAATGGAAACAAAGGGCGGTGAGCGCCGTGGCATTGTCAGAACGGAAAAAACGAATCCTCCGCGCAATCGTGGAGTCCTACATCGCCACCGCTGAGCCGGTGGGGTCCAAGGCGGTGGCCGAGCTGGCCGGGCTGGACGTCTCCACCGCCACCATCCGCAACGAGATGGCCGACCTCACCGAGCAGGGCTATCTGGAACAGCCCCACACCTCCGCCGGACGGGTGCCCTCCGCCGCCGGCTACCGGCTCTATGTCAACGAGCTGATGGACCGGCAGCAGCTCACCATCCAGGAGACCCAGCGCATCAACGACGCGCTGAACCTGAAAATGGAGGAGCTGGACCGGGTGATCGACCGGGCGGGGAAGGTACTCTCCCAGCTCAGCGACTACCCTGTGTTCACCATGGCCGCCGCCAAGGAGCGCATCACCGTCAAACGGTTTGACCTGCTGATGGTGGAAAACAACGCCTTCATTGCCGTAGTCATGACGGACAACAGCGTGGTGAAAAACAAGCTGATTCACATACCCGGCCAGCTGTCCGACCCCCAACTGCAAATGCTGTCCGCCGTGCTCAACTCCTCCTTTGTCGGCCTGTCCCAGGAGGAGATGTCCGAGAACCTGGACAAGATGGAGACCCGCACCGCGCCAGGGGCCTTTGAGCTCATTTCCCTTGTGGTGGAGTTCGCCATAGAGGTGCTGACCGACCAGGGACAGCAGAAGTTCCGCACCGCCGGCATTACCCATCTGCTGGAGCACCCTGAGTACCGCAGTTTGGACAAAGCCAAGCCCCTGATGGCCTATCTCAGCGAGGAGGGGGAGTCCCCCGGGCTTCCGGCCACCCTGGACACCGGAAAAAATATGAACATCCTGATTGGGCCGGAGAACGTGAACGACGCGCTGAAGGATACCAGCGTGGTCATGGCCAGTTACGACATTGGGGACAACATGCGGGGTGTGATTGGGGTGGTAGGGCCCACACGCATGGACTACGCCAAGGTCACCGCCCGCCTGTCCTACTTTGCCGACAGCCTCACCCGAATGTTTGGCAAAGAGCTGCCCGCCCCGGAAGGGGATGCGGAGAAGTGAACGCCCGGACGCTTCACCATTTGTCCGTTATTGCTTTCCTAACATTATTATGAGCCGTGAAGGAGCATGAATCGTGAGTAAGAAAAAAGACAAGAAAGACCCCGTCCAGGAGACCCCTATGGTGCCTGAGGAGATTCTGGAGGAGCGGAGCGAGTCGGTTGAGGAGACACCGGAAGATACCCCCGGCGGAGAACCGGAAGAGGCTCCGGAGCAGGCCGGGGCCGCGGAACCGGAAGAGACGGTTCCCAAAGAGCAGTTTCTCCGCCTGGCCGCCGAATATGACAACTACCGCAAGCGTACCGCCCGGGAAAAGGAGAGTCTTTGGGCCGACGCCAAGGCGGATACCGTGCAGGCCCTTCTCCCTGTCTATGACAACCTGGAGCGGGCCCTGAAACAGGACACCGCCGACGAGGCCTACAAAAAGGGCGTGGAAATGATTATGACCCAGCTGAAAGAAGTCTTTGCCAAGCTGGGAGTTACCGAAATTGAGGCCCAGGGAAAACCCTTCGACCCCAATCTCCACAACGCCGTCATGCACATTGAGGACGAGAATCTGGAGGAGAACACCGTGGCCCAGGTTTTCCAGGCGGGATTTATGCTGGGGGAGAAAGTTATCCGGTTCGCTATGGTGCAGGTGGCCAATTGATACGTATGTGGGACCCGCCCAGGGCGGCAGGTCCCGCATAACCAAGACAAAAGGAGGTCCGATCGCATGTGTTCCAACTGTAAAAAGCGGGGAAACCCGTTTTCACACCCCGTTACCTTTACATTGGCCGTTTCAGCGGGCCTACTGGTCTGGCTGTCTGCACTGTTCTCTGTGGGAGCCATGCTCCTGCGCTGAAATCTGTTAACACCAATCTTTCATATATCAGGAGGAAATCATCATGGGAAAAATTATTGGTATCGACTTAGGAACCACTAACAGCTGCGTGGCGGTGATGGAGGGCGGCGACGCCGTTGTGATTGCCAACGCCGAGGGCAACCGCACCACCCCCTCCGTCGTGGCCTTCTCCAAGGACGGCGAGCGCATGGTGGGCCAGGTGGCCAAGCGCCAGGCCATCACCAACCCCGACCGGACCATCAGCTCCATTAAGCGGGAGATGGGCTCCGACTACCGGGTGGAGGTGGACGGCAAGAAGTACACCCCTCAGGAGATCAGCGCCATGATTCTCCAGAAGCTGAAAGCCGACGCTGAGGGCTACCTGGGCCAGACCGTCACCGAGGCGGTGATTACTGTCCCCGCCTACTTCACCGATGCCCAGCGCCAGGCCACCAAGGACGCCGGCAAGATTGCCGGCCTGGAGGTCAAGCGTATCATCAACGAGCCCACCGCCGCAGCCCTGGCCTACGGCGTGGATAAGGAAGAGGCCCAGAAGATTATGGTCTACGACCTGGGCGGCGGCACCTTCGACGTGTCC
>JAAWCR010000173.1 GCA_022793355.1 Lawsonibacter sp.
GCCGGGCAGTGGAGCTGGCGGAGGAGAAGGCGGCCCAGGGCGCCCTCTGTGTTATGCTGGGCCCTATCATCCACAACCGGGATGTGGTGGACCGTCTGGCCGCCCAAGGCATCCGTTCGGTAGAGCGGCCGGAGGACGTGCCAGACGGATACGGGGTTATCATCCGCTCCCACGGGGAGAGCCGGGCTGTCCACGAAGACTTTGCCCGGCGGGGCGTCCCTGTGTTCGACGCCACCTGCCCCAACGTCACGCACATTCATAAAATAGTGTCAGAGGCGGAACGGCAGGGCCGCCAGCCTGTAATTGTGGGTGCGCCGGACCATCCGGAGGTGCTTGCCATCGCCGGGTGGTGTAAAGCTCCTGTAGTGGTTTCCGGGGCAAAAGATTTGGAAAAATGGCTGGAATATGGGGAAAAACGCAACGATTTGCCCCTCACATTTGTTTCTCAAACTACCTCTACTCAGAAAATTTGGGAAAATTGCGTGAAAAAAGCAAAAAAACTATGTACAAACGCGGAATTTTTTGATACAATATGCGGAGCGACGTTTAGACGCCAGGAGGAAGCCCGCCAGCTGGCCGCAAAATGCGGTCTGATGGTAGTGGTGGGTGACAGGCAGAGCTCCAATACCAAGCGCCTTGGGGAGATCTGCCGGGAGTCCTGTCCCCACGTTCTGCTCGTGGAGCGGGCGGAGGATATCGATCTCAACCGGCTGCCTCAAGCGGATATGGTCGGCATCACGGCGGGCGCATCGACGCCCGCGTGGATAATAAAGGAGGTCATTGACAAAATGAGCGAAGAAATCTTAGAGATGGACAAATCCTTCCAGGAGATGCTGGAGGAGTCGTTCAAAATTTTGAATAATGGAGATAAGGTTACCGGCACCGTTGTAGCTATCACGCCCACCGAAGTCCAGGTTGAGCTGGGCATCAAGTACCCCGGCTACATCGCCCTGACTGAGCTGAGCGACGACCCCACTGTGAAACCTGAGGACATCGTGAAGGTGGGCGACGAGATCGAGTCCATCGTCATGCAGGTCAGCGACCGGGACTGCCTGGTCAAGCTGTCCAAGCGCCGTCTGGACATCAACAAGGGCTGGGAAGAGATTGAGGCTGCCCGCGAGAGCGAGAATGTTTTGGAGGGCTTCGTTACCGAGGACAACAAGGGTGGCGTGGTGGTCTCCGTCAAGGGTGTTCGGGTGTTCGTCCCCGCTTCCCAGACCGGCCTGCCCCGTGAGACGCCCATGAGCGAGCTGCTTAAGCAGAAGGTCCGCTTGGTTATCACTGAGGTCAACCGGGCCCGCCGCCGGGTGGTAGGCTCTATCAGCCGCGTCACCCGCGCCGAGCGGGCCGCCGCCGCTGAGAAGGTCTGGGCCGAGATTGAGGACGGCAAGCGTTATACCGGCACCGTGAAGTCCCTGACTTCCTACGGTGCGTTTGTGGACATCGGCGGTGTGGACGGCATGGTCCACATTTCCGAGCTGTCTTGGAGCCGCATCAAGCACCCCTCTGAGGTGGTGAAGGTGGGCGACACCGTGGACGTGTATGTCATCTCCGCCGACAAGGAGAAGAAGAAGATCTCCCTGGGGATGAAGGATCACAGCCAGGATCCCTGGACCGTGTTCACCACCACTTATCAGGTGGGCGATACCGCCAACGTGCGCGTTGTCAAGCTGATGACCTTTGGTGCCTTCGCTGAGGTAGTCCCCGGTGTGGACGGTCTGATTCACATCTCCCAGCTGGCTGACCACCGGGTAGAGAAACCCGGCGACGTGGTGGCCGAGGGCGACAAGGTGGATGTGAAAATTACCGATGTGGATATGGAGAACAAGAAGATTTCCCTGTCCATCCGCGCTCTGCTGGAGCCCTCCTATGAGGAGGAGGCCGAGGAGACCGTGGCTCCCGCTGAGGAGTAATTCGACAAATAATGAGCCCGACCGGTTTGCGGTCGGGCTCATTTTCAATTTGAACGGCGGAAAATTTGGGGAATTAGGGAGAATGTTTAAAAAAAATCCTGTTTTTCTCTTGCAAAAATAGGATAAAATTGTTATAATATGGTTGGATATTGTATGAAGGAGATAGGAAGTAAGTTAATTTAGCGGTAGAAAGTGAGGTAAAAGGTGTACCAGATCGGGGATAAGGTGGTCCACCCCATGTATGGGGCGGGTGTGGTGGACAGCATTGTGCAGAAAACGGTAGACGACGTGGAGCGGGATTACTACATTTTGAAGCTGCCCAATCGCTCCATGGTAGTTATGGTCCCCACAGAGAACTGTGAGGAGATCGGCGTGCGCCGGGTCGTGGACCAAGCACAGGCCGACCGTGTATTGGCGGCCATCCCTGATATTCAGATTGAGATGACAGCCAATTGGAATCACCGCTATCGGGAAAACATGGAGAGAATGAAGAGCGGAGATCTGCTGGAGGTGGCCCGGGTCATCAAAGGGCTGACTCTCCGGGACCAAAAACGGGGGCTGTCCACTGGTGAACGGAAGATGCTCCACTCGGCCAAGCAGATACTGATTTCGGAAATCGTGCTCTCTAAGAGCGTGAGCTATGAGTCGGCGGAGGCGGAGCTGAACACTGCACTGGCGTAATGTTGCGTGAATTAGGGCGGCTTTTTTATTCCGAAGAGGAATAAAAAGGGCCGCCCTGTTTTTGTGCTTTTCTACGTTGGATATCTGTGCTATAATGATGTTATAAATACGTGCTGCACGCCTTGGTATCGACCTGGCGGGCAGGGTGGACGTCAGCAAAGAATTGGTGCCGCAGGAAAAATTTTTGGATGCGGTGTGTAAAAAATTGACGGGTAAGGAGCGAGAATAATGGGTCTGCTGTCTCTGTTCAAAAAGAAAAAGGACAAGGAACCGAAGTGTTCGGCAGTCATCGTATCCGCTGGGGCTGCCCGGCGGATGGGGGGGATTGACAAGGTGCTGGCCCCCCTGGGAGAGCTGCCCGTGCTGGTACATACCCTGTATGCCTTTCAGGACTGTCCTTCGGTGGAGGAGATTATAGTAGTAGCCCGGAAGGATCTGCTGGTGGAAATTGGGCAGTTGTGCCGGGAGTTTGATTTGAATAAGGTGAAAAAGGTTATCGTGGGGGGGCAGGAGCGGATCCACTCCGTCCAAGCCGGGCTGAGGGAGGTGGACCCCGAGTCCTCCCTGATTGCCATTCACGACGGCGCCCGCCCCCTGGTGTCCCAGGAGATTATACGGGATGTGGTGGACCGGGCCGCCCTCACCGGAGCGGCAGCCCCGGCTATCCCGCTTACCGACACCATCAAGCGCACCGAGGACGGCATTGTGCAGGAGACAGTGGACCGGGATTCCCTGTGGGCGGTGCAGACCCCACAGGTTTTTGAGGCCGGCCTGATCAAAGCGGCGACCCAAAAGGCCATTGACGACGGCGAGCTGCTCACTGACGACTGCGGTTCGGTGGAACGGCTGGGCATGAAGATAACGCTCACTAGCGGTAGCCGGGAAAATATCAAGATTACCACCCCCTTGGATCTGATTCTGGGGGAGGCCATACTCCGGGCTAGAGTGGAGGAGGGGGAGTGGCGATGCAAGGAATAAGAGTTGGCCACGGCTACGATGTCCATCGGCTGACAGCGGGACGCAGGCTGATTTTGGGCGGAGTGGATATCCCCTGGGAGAAGGGATTGCTGGGCCACTCGGATGCTGACGTCCTTACCCATGCGGTGATGGACGCTCTGTTGGGGGCGGCGGGGCTGGGGGACATAGGAAAGCATTTTCCGGACACCGACCCTGCATTCGCCGGCGCGGACAGCCTGGAGCTGTTGGCCCGCGTAGCGGAGCTGCTGGAACAGGAGGGCTTTGCCGTGGGCAATGTGGATGCCACAATCTTGGCCCAGCGGCCTAAGCTGGCGCCCCACATCCCCAGGATGCGGGAAAATCTGGCCCGGATCATGGCGGTGGACCTGCGGCAGGTGAACGTAAAGGCCACCACAGAGGAGGGGCTGGGCTTTACGGGCGGGGGAGAAGGTATGGCCGCCCATGCGGTAGCGCTGATTGAGAGAAGATAGGAAACGCCCGGCACACGCCGGGCGTTTTAGTATGTCGAAACTCCTGCGCCACCATGGTAAAAAACTTTTTTAAAAGCACTTGACAATTACGGTCCGTACAATTATTATATACTTGTGAGGACTATAATGGAGGTGAAAATTTTGTCCCCAAGGCCAAAATCCGACAGCTCCAAACAACTGCGCTTTGAGATGAGGATGGGCGCGGAGACAGCTGAGAAGCTGTACGATTGTGCTGAGAAGCTGGGTATAAGCAGAGCAGCCGTCATCGAAAAGGGTATTGATTTGGTAAAAGAGGAGTTGGACAAAAAATAAGACAACCGGGCCCAGTGAGAAGGAATCCCGATTGTCTTACACCACACCAAGGAGGTCTGGCAAATTCAATTATGCCACAACTCCTGGTGAAAAGCAAGGAGGAAACCATGGAAAACGAAAACCTTTTAACGGAATTGGAGGAGGCGTTTTATCGGTTTGCCTGGGGTCTGAACGCCATAGAACTGATGGTACTTGGACTGGGACAGGCAAAGGACCCCTATGCCGGGGGATTCCAAGCGGTGTGGCTTTATCTCAAAGAGGCGGAGGAAGAGGTGCGAAATCTGTTTGAGGCGGTGTCAGCACCCGGCACGACGGCATAAACTGACTATGAGAGAGGAACGCCGGTTCCCCTCCCGGCTATTTCTGCGGGACGGACGCTTCCGCCCCAGGAAAGGAACTATGCCATGCTCTATTATCTAATCGTATGCCGTTCACTGACCTACGCCCAGCGTACCGCCGCCGCACTGGAGCGGGCGGGCATTACCGCTCGGGTGCTTCGCTCGCCCAAGAGCATCTCCGGCGAGGGGTGCAGCCACTCAGTGAAAATTTCCCAGCGCAACCTCCCTGACGCCCTGCGTATTTTACAGCGGGTAGGCCTGAGCCCAAAGCGGGTCTATATCACCGCCGGGGACGGCAGCTATCAGGAGGTGGCGCTATGATTTATCTGGACAGCGCCGCTACTACCTTGCAAAAGCCGGCGGCAGTGGCTACCGCCAGCGCCTGGGCCATCGACCATCTGGCCAGCCCGGGCCGGGGCGGCCACTGGCCCGCTATGGCGGCGGCGGAAAAAGCCTTTGCCTGCCGGGAGGCGGCGGCCCACATGTTTCATGTCAAAGACCCTGAACAGGTGGTATTCACCTTTAACGCCACCCACGGCCTGAACATCGCCATCAAAACCCTGGCCAAGCCGGGCAGCCGGGTGATCATTTCCAGTTATGAGCACAACGCAGTTACCCGTCCCCTCCATGCCATGCAGGGCGTGGAGGTTCGGGTGGCCCGGAGCCCTCTTTTTAACCCGGAAGCCACTCTTGAGGCGTTCCACCGGGAACTGGACCGGGGGGCGGACCTGGTGGTATGTACCCATATTTCGAATGTTTTTGGTTTTATCCTTCCCATTGAAGGGATTGCCGCTCTGTGCCGTGAGCGAGGCGTACCCTTGATTGTGGACGCCTCCCAGTCCGCAGGCTGCCTGCCCCTGGACTTCACCGCGCTGGGCGCGGCCTTTATCGCCATGCCTGGGCACAAGGGACTGTACGGTCCTCAGGGCACCGGACTGCTGCTGTGCGGAACGGCCCCCAAAACCCTCCTGGAGGGAGGAACGGGCAGCGAATCCAAGCGGCAGGACATGCCGGATTTTCTTCCCGACCGCCTGGAGGCGGGCACCCACAACATTGCTGGCATTGCCGGCCTGCTGGAGGGGCTGCGCTTTCTGGAGCGGTGGAAGGTGGAGCGCATTGCTGAGCAGGAGGCCGGACTGGTCCGCTACATGGCCGAGGGCCTGCGGACCATACCCGGGGTAGAGGTATTCCAGGCTGGAGGTCCGAACCTCCAGGCCGGGGTGCTCTCCTTCCGGATGAAGGGTCGGGATTGCGAGGAGGTGGGGGAAGCTCTGGGCGACCGGGGAATCTCCCTGCGCGCCGGACTGCACTGCGCCCCGCTGGCTCACGAGAGCGCAGGCACGCTGGAGACCGGAACCCTCCGGGCCAGCGTCTCAGTATTCAGCACCAGCCAGGAGATTGACCAGGCTTTGGCCGCCATTCGGGAAATTGGAACGGCAAACAGCTGACAATATCGCCCCGGAGGGGGAGACGGCCGGGAGCCGTCCCCCTTTTCGGGGCGGTTATTCATCAGAAAATTTTCAGAAAAAATTCATCTTGGAATTTGTCTTTTCGGTTGCCAAACCGCTGGAAATATCGTATAATATCCTGATGAAATATTTTGGCTTCCCCTATCCCGCGAACCGAAGAGGTGACGAGGTGAGATTATGATGGAGCTTATTCATAACGCACAGATATTTTTGCAGTATAATTTCCCGCTGTTGCAGCTGCAGCTGACCGATATTCTGGATATCGCCATCCTGGCCCTTGTCATCTACAAACTGCTGTGGATGCTGCGGAAAACCAGCTCCGGGCGAGTAATGTGGGGCGTGCTGATTCTGATGATGGTCATGTTCATCTCCTCCAACAACGTCCTGGGGCTTACTGCCACCAGTTTTCTGCTGGACAAGGTGGTGCAGTGGGGGTTTGTGGTGTTGGTAGTGTTGTTTCAGCCGGAGATACGCCGCTTTTTAGAGCGGATGGGCAGCGGACGGCTGGGTTTTGTCTTTGCTTCCACCAAAGAGGCGGGGCAGGAGGTGGAAACCGCCATTCTCCAGACCACCGAAGCCTATACTGATTTGTCCCGGGACAAGGTGGGGGCCCTGATGGTTTTTGAGCGCCAGAACCTGTTGGATGACGTAGTCAAAACGGGCACCGCCCTGGACTGCGGCGTATCCAGCGAGCTTTTGAAAAATATATTTTGGAACAAGGCCCCTCTGCATGACGGAGCGGTGATTGTCCGCAATGGCCGTATTGTGGGGGCGGGCTGCATGCTCCCGCTGTCGGGCAACGTGAACCTGAGCCGGGAACTTGGAATGCGCCACCGGGCCGGAATCGGCATGAGTGAACACTCCGACGCGGTGGTAGTCATTGTTTCGGAAGAAACCGGGTCCATCTCCGCCGCCGTGGGCGGGATGCTCAAGCGGCATCTGGCCCCGGAGACCCTGGAACGTCTGCTGCGCAACGAATTGCTCAATGACAAGCAGGAGGAGAAGAAGGGAACTCAGTTTCCCCTGTTGGGTCTGCTGGTGGGCCAGGGCAAAAAGGAAGAGGGGGAACCGCTATGATGGCACGGCTGAGAGAGAGTCGGTGGGTTTATGTTTTGCTGTCCATCCTGCTGGCGATTATCTTCTGGGCCTATATACGGGCCGCGGTGGACCCCAACGGGACCACTCAGATTCATAACGTGCGGGTGGAGACCACGGGCACAAACATTCTCACCAGTCAGGGGCTCACCATTTCAGATATCTCGCCCCAAGTGGTGGAGCTGCATGTGGAGGGTCCCAACAGCGCCCGGACCCGGCTGATCCACGGCCGAAACAATCTGTCTGTGGTGGTGGACGTCTCCCGCTGTGTGGAGGGGGAGAACGTTCTGCGGTACAAGCCCTCCTGGCCGGACAACGTCAACCAGGAAGAAGTGTTCCTTCAAGATCAGGAGCCGCCCACCATTACTGTGACAGTGGAGAAGCTCTATACCAGAACCTTTGATGTGGAGTTCCAGCTAAACGGCAAGGTGGACGGGAAGTTCCAGATGGGAACTCCGGCCATTGAGCCAGAACAGGTGATTGTCAGCGGGCCGGTGGAACAGGTTAATCAGGTGGCCAGGGTTGCCGCCATTTTAGAGGACAGCAATTTGGACGAGCGTTTCACCGGAGATCTGCCCCTGACTCTGCTGGACAGCGAGGGTAATGCCCTCACCGGGCTGGAGGTCACCCTCAGCGCCGACACAGCCTATGTGGTGGTGCCGGTAGTGGTGACCAAGAAAGTTGACCTGAAGGTGGACATCAAGTCCGGCGGCGGCGCTACAGTGGAGGACGCCACCGTGAAAATTGAACCCGATGCGCTGGTCGTATCCGGGCTAGAGGCCGATTTGGACGGTCTGGAGGAGATTTACTTGGGCAGCATCAGTCTGTCCGACGTGGTGGGGACCAAAACAGTTTCCTTCCCCATCAATCTGGATCCAAGATTTACCAATGAAAGCGGCCTGACCACGGCCAATGTCACCGTGAATGTGGAGGGGCTGGATACCGAGGTATTTGCCGTGTCCAACATCCGAACTATTCACCCCGAGGGCTACAACGTGGATGTGGTAACCCAGAGCGTGCTGGTGACCGTCCGGGGCCCGAAGGAGGATTTGGATAACATCGACGCCAGCCAGATTCTTGTGGTGGCGGACTTGTCCAATATGACAGCGGAAGGGTCCCGCCAGGTGGCCGCCCGGGTCTATCTCAACAGCACCAGTACGGTGGGCGTGATTGGAGAATATACCATTTTGGTGAATATGAGCAGATAAGCGAGGCATAACCATGGTTCAAAATGCAATTGTCAAAAAGATTGTAGGGGATGGGGTCGCAGAGGTCTCCCTTCTGCGGCAGATGGAGTGCGGCCTGCACTGCGACGGCGCCTGCGCCGGGTGCTCCGCCAAGCCGCCACAGGAGATTTTAGCTCTGGCCTCCAACGGCATCGGGGCCAAGCCCGGGGATTTTGTGGAGGTGGAGCCGGCCTCAGTGGGCAACATCAGCCCCTCGGTGGCGGTATTCCTTCTGCCCTGTGTGGGGCTGGGCATCGGGTATGTCCTGGGGATGAACGTGCTGGGTCTTAATGAGGCCACCGCCTTCGGGACAGCGGTTCTGGGCTTGGCGGCGGGCTTTGTTCCAGCCGTGCTTATGGACCGGGCGATAACCAAAAGCCGGGCTCCGGAGTTCTCTATTTTGAAGCTGCTGCACTGAGGACAGGCCCATGTTCGGCTATGTGCGCCCGCTCCAGCCGGAGTTAAAGTGTAAAGAATTTGACCTTTACAGAGCGACCTATTGCGGACTATGCCGCTGTATGCGGCGGCGGTATGGTCTGATTGCCCCGATGTTCCTTAACTTCGATTTTACTTTTCTGGCTCTGCTGCTGTGGGAGCCCGAGGACCGCTTTACCCCCTGCCGAGGCCGCTGTCATGCCAACCCCCTGGTGAAAAAACCTATGTGCCCCAACAGCGAGGCGCTGGAACAGGCGGCGGACGAGAGCGTTGTGCTGGCTTGGTGGAAGCTGAGGGACGATCTGGGGGACGAGGGCGTTGGAAAGCGGCTGGCTGTCCGGGCGCTGTCCTGGATGTTGCGGCCTGCCTACCAAAAAGCGGCCCGCCGCCGTCCCGGTTTTGACGAGACGGTGCGTACCTGCCTGAAGGAACTGGCCGGTCTGGAGCAGGAGAACTGTCCCTCACTGGACCAGACAGCGGATACCTTTGCCCGTTTGCTCCAAAGCGCTGCCCCTCAGGAGGGGGAACGGGGACGGGTGCTGTCTCAGATGCTCTACCACCTGGGCCGGTGGATTTACCTGGCCGACGCCCGGGACGACTTGGAAGAGGACAAGCTGGCCGGGCGTTATAACCCGGTGGCCGTCCGCTACGGTCCGCAGGGGGATGACGAGGCACTGAAGCTGACCATGAACCACTCCTTGGCGTTTATGGGGGCCGCCCTTCAGCTGGGAGAGTTCGGCTGCCGAAAGGGGCTGCTGGAAAATATTGTCTATCTCGGCCTGCCCCTGGTGCAGAGGGCCGTTTTTGATGGAAGCTGGAAAGAGATAAAAAAACAAAAGATTTGGAGAAACGACACATGAGAGACCCGTACAGTGTTCTGGGCGTCAGCCAGAGCGCCAGCGACGACGAGATTAAGAAGGCCTACCGGGAGCTGGCCCGGAAGTATCATCCGGACAACTATCAAAACAATCCCTTGGCCGACCTGGCTGAGGAGAAGATGAAGGAGATTAACGAGGCCTACGACACCATTACCAAGCAGCGATCCGGCGAGATGCCCCGCAGCGGCGGCTATGGCGGCGGTTATCAGCAGGGCTACGCCTCCAACCCGACCTATGGACGGGTGCGCAATCTGATTAATGTCGGGGATCTGACCCAGGCGGAACAGCTCCTTTATCAGGTAGGGCAAAAGGACGGGGAGTGGTACTTTCTGTCCGGCAGCATCGCCTATCGCAGGGGCTGGCTGGACGAGGCCATGCAGAACTACACCCTGGCGGTACAGATGGACCCCAACAATATGGAGTACCGCCAGGCCTTGACTGTGATGCAGCGGGGAAGCATGGGGGGCTACCGCCCCGCCGGCTATGGCGGCGGAATCGACTCTATGGATTGCTGTACCACCATGATGTGTCTCAACTGCCTGTGTAGGGGAGGCCAGTGCTGAATGTCTGGGACCGATGGGAAAAAGAGCGCCGATATTGCCTTGGGCGGCATGATGGCTGCAGGCAGCCTGGCCCTTCTGTGGGTAGCCTGCGCGGCTCCGTCGGGCCGTCTTGGCCTTACTGCCGCCGCCGGGCTGTTTCCCATGGCGGCTACCCTGTACGCAGGAAGGCCGGCGGGCTATCTGTGCTGGGCGGCGGCATCCCTGCTGGGCATGCTTCTGTTGCCGGACAAAGGGGTGGCACTACTGTTTGGGGCCTTTTTGGGCCTGTATCCGGTGGTCAAAGGCCGTATTGAGACCCTGGACCGCCTGGGCGTGGAGTGGGGGTTGAAGCTTTGTTGGTTCGCTCTGACCCTTACGCTGTTCTGGTTTGTTTTTCAGAAGCTGTTTCTGCTCCAGGTGCCGAAATGGCTGGACAATAACGCGCTGCTGCTCTATCTTCTGGGCTGCTTGATCTTTGCGTGCTATGATATTGGCCTGTCCCGGCTGCTTCCCCTTCTGCGGAAGTGGCTGGGAGGAGGACAAAAACATTAAGAAACTGTACCAGACCGTCTCAGCACACATCTTTGGCGGCAAATCTGCATACTGCGGCAAAAGGTACAGCTTCTATAAATTACCCCCCAAAAAAATCACGTAAATTTAGGGAGTGACTGACTTTGGTTAAAAGCATGACCGGGTACGGCCGGGCGGAGGAGACTTTTAACGGCTGTACCATCACTGTGGAGCTGCGCTCCGTAAACAACCGCTATCTGGACTGCAATGTACGCATCCCCCGGCTGTACATTTTCGCGGAGGAGGCGGTGAAAGCCCGGGTACAAAACACCATTTCCCGGGGAAAGGTGGACGTGTTCATCACGTTGGACAGTGCCGGCGCTGAAAAAGTACAGGTATCCGTCAACAAGCCGGTGGCTGACGGCTACTACGCCGCCTTGAAGCAGCTGGCGGAGGACTACGGGCTGACCAGCGATATCACCGTATCTCTGCTGTCCCGGTTCCCCGAGGTGCTGCTGGCGGAGAAGGCGGAGGAGGACCTGGAGCAGATGGCCAAGGATATCTGCTCTGTGCTGGACCGGGCCCTGGCCGATTTCGACCAGATGCGCACCCGGGAGGGAGAGCGGCTGAAGGAGGATGTGCTGTCCCGCGCGGCGGTTATTGAGGAGAAGGTGGCCCTGGTGGAGCAGCGCTCCCCTCAGACGGTGGCCGAGTACCGGGCCAAGCTGGAGGCCAGAATGAACGAGGTGCTGTCCAATACCCAGTTGGACCCCGCCCGCATCCTCACCGAGGCGGCCATCTTCGCTGACAAGGTGGCGGTGGACGAGGAGACGGTTCGCCTGCGCAGCCATATCGGCCAGCTTCGGGAGATGCTCGCTAAGGGGGGCGCTACCGGCCGGAAGCTGGATTTTCTCATTCAGGAGTTCAACCGGGAGGCCAACACCATCGGTTCCAAATGCAGCGACATCGAAATTTCCGGACAGGTGGTGGACATTAAGGCGGAAATTGAGAAGATACGAGAACAGGTGCAGAATATCGAGTAAAAATGTGAACGGCCGCAGTAAGTGGAGCCCACAGGAGGGATGTCGGATTGAAGCTTATCAACGTCGGGTTTGGAAACCTGGTGGCCGCCGGCAGGCTGGTGGCGGTGGTCAGTCCCGATTCCGCCCCCATCAAGCGCATGGCCCAGGAGGCCAGGGAACGGGGCATCCTCATTGACGCCACCTACGGCCGGCGGACGAAAGCCGTTTTAATTATGGACAACGACCATGTGGTGCTGTCCGCCCTGTCCCCGGAGGCCATTGCCGGCCGCCTGGAGGGGGAGGATAGCAGGGAGGAGGAGCCATGAAAAAAGAGAGGGGCCAGTTGATTGTGCTGTCCGGGCCGTCCGGTGTGGGGAAAAGCACCGTAATTGCCGAGCTGCTCAGCCAGCGGGATAACATCTACTTTTCTGTGTCCTACACCACCCGTCAGCCCCGGGTGGGGGAACAGGACGGTGTAAACTACAACTTTGTGGACCGGGCGGAATTTGAACGGATGATTGCCGACAACGAGCTGCTGGAGTACGCCGAGTATGTGAGTAATTACTACGGCACCTCCCTGAAGGCCATACAGGACCGCCTGGAGGAGGGAACCGACGTGCTGCTGGACATCGAGGTTCAGGGCGCGGCCAAAGTCCGGGCCCGGTGCCCCGGCGCACTGTTTATTTTCATCATCCCCCCCTCCTTTGAGGAGCTGTCCCGCCGGCTCCACCGCCGGAATACGGACAGTGAGGACATCATTGCCGGCCGCTTGGAAAAGGCAAGGGTGGAATTTCAGGAAATTCCCAATTATGACTACTTGGTCATTAACGACAAGGTATCCGGAGCGGTGGCGGAGATCGAAGCGATTCTCACCGCCGCAGAGTGCAGGGTGGACA
>JAAWCR010000238.1 GCA_022793355.1 Lawsonibacter sp.
ACGGTCCTCTTCTACGCCGTGGATGGCCGGCAGTCGGGCTACTCGGTGGGCCTGTCCCAGATAAATCTGGCCGACGAGCTGCTGCGCCAGGGCTGCGTCACTGCGGTTAACCTGGACGGCGGCGGCTCCACCTCCCTGTCTCTTTGGCTGCCCGGCTCCAAGGGCCCCGCCCTGCAAAACAAGCCCTCCGGCGGCAGTCCCCGGGCCTGCGCCACCTACATGCTCCTGGTCACCAACGAGAAGGGGAACGGCGTTCCCCAGCGGCTGGCCCCTGAGCAGACCGGTCAGGTGGCCCTCATCGGCTCCACCCTCTCCCTGCCCAAAGCCACCGCCATTGACAGCGGGCTCAATCCCGTCTCCTCCAGCTTGGCCACCCTGACCTACTCCTCCCTGAACGGCCTGGGGACCATCTCCGGCAGTTCCTACACCGCCGGCTGGAACCCGGGCACCGATACCGTCCGCTTCTCCTCCAACGGTCTGGAGGGCACGGCCCAGATTCACCTGGTCAACGCCCTGAGCAGTTTAAAAATATCCCGCTCCGGCTCCTCCTCCGCTCTGTCCTCCCTGCGGGTCAAACCCGGGGAACAGGTACAGCTCAATGTCTCGGGCACCTACTGGGGCCGGGACGCCACCGTGGACTTCAATGCGATTGCCATCAGCGTCAAGGGGAACGTGGGCACGGTGGACAAAAACGGGCTGTTCACCGCCGCGCAGAACCCGGGCAGCGGCTCCATCACCTTCTCCGCCGGGGGACTGACCCAGACCGTCGCCATAAGCCCAGCCTACACCCACAATGACGTGGCCTCTGACCACTGGTCCTTCGACGCGGTGGAGTATTGTTACGCCAAGGGGATTGTCAACGGCATCAGCGCCACCGAATTTGGCCGGGACTACCCCATCATCCGGGGCGACTTTATCCTGATGCTCTACAACGCTCTGGGCAAACCGGCGGTAAGCGGCCCCTGTACCTTCCTCGATGTGAAGGAGGGCGACCACTTCTACACCGCCCTGGCCTGGGGACAGCAGAACGGCCTGGCCTCCGGCGTGGGCAACAACAAATTTGCCCCCCGGGACAACATTACCCGGGAGCAGGCCTTCTCCCTTCTCTACCGCTTCCTGCCCATGGCGGGTAAGTCCGTCCCCGACGGCAGCCTGGCCGTGCTTGACCAGTTTAAGGACAAGGACAAAATTGCCGCCTTCGCTCAAACCGCCTCCGCCACCCTGGTGGCCCAGGGCCTGGCCTCGGGCAGCGACGGCAAGCTGGATCCCAAGGGCACCTTGACCCGGGCTCAAATGGCCTCCCTCCTCTACCGGGCCCTGGAGCACACCCCGGTCAACACCAACCCCACAGACCCGAGCCAGCCGGGGGACAAGGACCCAGGCGGCAGCGACCCCATCCTGCCCGGCAACTACCTCCTGGCCCTGGATCAAAGTCAGGCGGAGCTGGCCTCGGGGGGCAGCGTCACCCTGAAGGCAACCATCCTCCCCGCCGTGGAGGGGGCCAAGGTCACCTGGACCAGCAGTGAACCCAACACTGCTGCCGTCTCCGCCGGCGGAATGGTCACCAATCTGCACCCCGGCAAGGAGGCGCGGACAGTCACCATCTCCGCCAGCTGGAACGGGCAGACCGTCAGTTGCATCGTCACCTGCCAGCCCGCCCGGCATGCGGGCACCGTTACCGGCGCGGAAAACGGCCTGAACGTCCGTTCCGGCCCCGGCACCACCCATTCCGCCATCGGCGGCCTGCGCAACGGCGCTCAGGTGGTGGTTCTGGGCTACCAGGAGGGCTGGTATCAGATCCTCTTCCGTAACGTGGAGGGGCAAGCCGCCATCGGCTATGTAACCGAGCAGTATTTTTCCCTGGATTGGTAAAACAAAACCGCCGAAGGTCTTAAAATCAAGGACCTTCGGCGGTTTTATTTATAAGCTGCAATACCAAAAAGATACGGCTTCCCGGTCCGCATCAAACCCAAACCGGAGCCCAAGGGAGCGGGTCCGGTTTGGAGAGGAGGAGCACGGGGGTGGAGCGGATGGTGATTTTTATAAAAAATCGCCGGAGCAAAGCGGACTTTGCTCCGACGGGCAATAAGTGGGTAAAATCGATTTTCTTTCGAGATTGCGCCCAAAACCAAATCGAAGCCCAGCGAAGCGGGTCCGATTTGGAAAGGAGGAGCAGCGCAATGAGCGCGCTCTGACTTTTGAAAAAGTCGGAGCAAGCGATAT
>JAAWCR010000239.1 GCA_022793355.1 Lawsonibacter sp.
TATATCAACAAGGCCGACTTCGTGGCCTGCCACGTGCCCGCCTATATTATCAAGGGCTTCCCCATGGTCCGAGACGTAAAACCCGGCGGCACCTTCCTGATCAACTGCCAGTGGACCCCCGAGGAGCTGGACAAGCACATGCCCGCCGTGGCAAAGCGGTATATTGCCGAGAACAACATCCAGGTCTATACCATTAACGCCATTGACCTGGCCCGTGAGATCGGCATGGGCAAGCGCACCAACACCATTCTCCAGTCCGCCTTCTTCGCTCTGGCCAAGGTCATGCCCGGCAACGAGGCCATTCAGTATATGAAAGACGCTGCCACCCACTCCTACCTGAAGAAGGGCCAGGATGTTGTGGATATGAACCACAAGGCCATCGACGCCGGCGCCACCGCCTTCAAGAAGTTTGAGGTCCCCGCCTCCTGGAAAGACGCCCAGGACGCCCCCAAGGAGAACAAGCACACCGGCCCCGTCAAGCTGGTGGATCTGGTCAACAACGTCCTCGATCCCGTGGACCGCATGGACGGCGACAGCCTGCCCGTCTCCGCCTTCAAGCCCTACGTGGACGGAACCTTTGAGCTGGGCGCCGCCGCCTATGAAAAGCGGGGCGTGGCCGTCTCCGTGCCCACTTGGGACTCCTCCAAGTGTATCCAGTGCAACCAGTGTTCCTACGTTTGCCCCCACGCCACCATCCGTCCCTTCGCACTGACTGAGGAGGAGGCCACCAAGGCTCCCGAGGCCGCCAAGATTGTGGATGTGAAGGCCGGCAAGGGTAAGGGCCAGTACAAGTTTGCCATCGCCATCAGCCCGCTGGACTGCATGGGCTGTTCCGTGTGTGTCAAGACCTGCCCGGTGGACGCTCTGGCTATGGTGGGCCAGGAGCAGGAGGCCGCGCAGCAGGATGTGTTCAATTATATGGTAGCCAACGTCTCCGCCAAGGAGGAGATGGCCGACCTGTCCGTCAAGGGCTCTCAGTTCAAAAAGCCCCTGCTGGAGTTTTCCGGCTCCTGCGCTGGCTGCGCCGAGACCGCCTATGCCCGCCTGATCACCCAGCTCTTCGGCGACCGGATGTATATCTCCAACGCCACCGGCTGTTCCTCCATCTGGGGCGGCCCCGCCGCCACCTCTCCCTACGCCACCACGGCGGAAGGCAAAGGCCCCGCTTGGGCAAACTCCCTGTTTGAGGACAATGCCGAGCACGGTCTGGGCATGTATTTAGGACAGAAGGCCATCCGTGAGCGCCTGATCGGCATGCTGACTGAAATGGCTGAACATGGCCAGGGTCCCGACGAGGACAAGGCCATTATCCGGAAGTATCTGGAGACCAAGGACGACGGCCAAGCGAACGCTGAGGCCACCAAGGCCCTGATCCCCGTTCTGGAGAACGCCGCAGCCCACGGCTGCCCCGTCTCCCCCAAGATTCTGGCCGAGAAGGACTACCTGGCCAAGAAGTCCGTGTGGATCTTCGGCGGTGA
>JAAWCR010000174.1 GCA_022793355.1 Lawsonibacter sp.
AGCCGGTACGGCGGCCTGAAGCAACTGGACCCGGTAGGCAACCACGGCCAACTCATCATCGACTACTCCATCTACGACGCCCGCCGTGCGGGTTTTGAGACGGTGGTTTTTGTCATCAAACCCGAGATTGAGGCCGACTTCAAGGCCGCCATCGGCGATCGGGTGTCCAAGGTGATGGATGTGAAGTACGCCTATCAGCTGAAGGAGGATCTGCCGGAGGGCTACTCAGTCCCCGCCGGGCGTACCAAGCCCTGGGGTACCGCCCATGCCGCCCTGGCCGCCCGGGGCATTGTGGACGGCCCCTTCGCCGTGATTAACGCCGACGACTACTATGGCCCGGAGGCCTACCGGGAGATCTACCGCTATCTGTCCACCCATCAGGACGGGGCCGTATACGAGTACGTCATGGTGGGCTATCTTCTGAAAAACACCGTCACCGAAAACGGCACCGTGGCCCGGGGGGTGTGCGAGGAGACGGAGGACAACTATCTTACCCAGGTCACCGAGCGCACTAAGATTGAGAAGGGAGAGCCCCCCCGCTTCACTGAGGACGACGGCAAAACCTGGACCGAGCTGTCTGGGGATACCATTGTTTCCATGAACATGTGGGGCTTCACTCATAGCTTTCTGGATGAGGCTCTGGCCCGTTTCCCCGCCTTTCTGGACAAAACCCTGGCCGAAAACCCGGAAAAGGGTGAATATTTCCTGCCCACTGTGGTGAGCCAGCTCATTGATGAGGGCAAGGCCCGGGTGAAGGTGCTGCGCAGCGAGGATAAATGGTACGGCGTTACCTACCGGGAGGACAAACCCACCGTCACTGCCGCCATCGCGGAAAAGACCGCTGCCGGGCTTTATCCCGACAATCTGTGGGAGGTGTGAGCGGTGATTCAGGCTGAACAGACCCTTCAGGAGGTCCTGGAGGCATTTGACTTTGGCGCACCTGTGGTGGGCGCGCTCCGCTACGGCTGCGGACATATTAACGACACCTTTGTGGTACACACGCAGCCCGAGGACCGCTGCTGCCGCCGGTTTATCCTCCAGCGCATGAGTGCAGCCGCTTTCAAGCGGCCCGACCAGCTGATGGAAAACATCACCGGAATTACCAATTTTTTGGGCCGGGAAATTGAAACGCACGGCGGCGACCGCTCCCGCGAAGCCATGGAGGTCATTCCGCCTAAAAACGGCCAGTCCTACTACACCGACAGCCAGGGAGGCGCATGGCGGGTCTACCCCTTTGTGGAAGGCACCGTCTGCCACCAGGCGGCGGACACCCCGGCTCTCTTTGCCTCCTCTGGGCGTGCTTTTGGCCGGTTCCAGCAACTTTTGAAGGACTATCCCGCTGAAACGCTCTATGAGACCATCCCCCACTTCCACGACACTGAGGACCGCTTTGCCAAGTTCAAGGCCGCCCTGAAGGCGGACAAGCTGGGCCGGGCCAAGGACTGCCAGCCGGAGATTGATTTTGTGCTGGCCCGGGAGGCTGATTGCTCCGTGGCCCTGAACGCCCTGCGGGAGGGCAAGCTCCCCCTGCGGGTCACCCACAACGACACCAAGCTGAACAACGTCCTCATGGACGAGGCCACTGGCGAGGGCGTGTGCATCATCGACCTGGACACCGTGATGCCCGGCCTGGTCATCTACGACTTCGGCGACTCCATCCGCTTTGGGGCTAACCACTGCGCTGAGGACGAAACCGACCTCTCCAAGGTCAGCCTGGATGTGGACCTCTTTTCCGTCTACACCGCCGCCTTCCTGGAGGGCACCGGCGGCTCCCTCACCAACGAGGAGATTGCCTATCTTCCCTGGGGAGCCAAGCTGATGACCCTGGAGTGCGGCATCCGCTTCCTCACCGACTATCTGGCGGGGGACGAGTACTTTCACATCAGTCGGGAAAAACACAACCTGGACCGCTGCCGCACCCAGTTTAAGCTGGTGGCCGATATGGAAGCGCGGTGGGCCGAGCTGGAAGCCATCGTCCGCCAGTACCAGAAGCTGTAAATCGAAACAAACTCATGGGGACGTCCCCATGTTTGCGCCGGCCCGGACCGGCGCAAAGCGGATACCCTTTACAGGGGAGGCGGTTTATTTGAACATTCTTTTTGATGAGGAACAGCTGCGCAAGCTGATTGCCAACCTGATCGTTCTCACCGGCCTGCCCGCCAACATCCTGGACCCGGACGGACGGGACATCAATCTGTTCCGGGGCCATCCCCCCTTCTGCCGGGCGGTCAACGATCTGCCCGAGGGGCATCAGCGGTGCGTCAAGTGCGACATGTGGAAGATTCACAACTACTGCGCGGAACGGGGTTTTCAGTTTTATCGCTGCCACCTGGGCATTTGTGAGGCGGTCATGCCCCTTTACGACAGCAAAAATCCCCTGGCCTACCTAGCCGTGGGCTGCTATCTGGACGACTCCCCCATTGAAGAGCAATGGAAGCATACCCGCTCCCGGCTGGACTGGTGGCCCGACGGCCCGGACGCCCTGAAAGAGGCCTTTTTTCAGTTCCGCCAGTTCTCCAAGAACGAGATTCAGGCCTACACCGAGACCCTGGAGGCCTTGTCCGCCTACATCCAGCTCAAGGGCATGATTCTCACCACTGAACAGACCGACGCCCAGCGGCTGGAGCTGTTTCTGGACCAGCACTATATGGAAAAGCTATCCTTGGCCTCCATCTCCAAGCAGCTGCACATTGGCCGCACCAAGCTGTGCGCCCTGGCCAAGGAGCTGTCTGAAGGCGAAACCCTGTCCTACCTTATCGCCCAGCGGCGAATCAACGCAGCCAAACGCCTTCTGCTCCAGAGCAACAAGCCCATCTCCGCCGTGGCGGAGGAGGTGGGCATCAGCGATTACAACTATTTTTCCAAGGTCTTTCGCTCCATGACCGGCACAACCCCCAGTGCCTTCCGAAAAAAGGTGCGGGGCGCATAGGATAAAAATCGTACGACTTTTCATTGGTTCGTACGATTTTTCTATATTCTGAACTTTACCCCCTAGAATTTACGAAACCGACAAGTATAATAAATTTCACAGGGGTGTATTTGTAGATTATCTCCATACGCCTTGTTTCCTGCAAAGTCAAAATCAACAATGAAGGAGAATGAAAATGAAGAAGATTCTTGCAGCTGTTCTGGCCACCGCTATGGCCCTGTCCCTCGCCGCCTGCGGCGGAGGCGGCAACGGTGGAAACACCAGCAACCCTCCCCCTGCCAATAACGGCGGTTCCAGCACCGCCACTCCCCCCGCAAGCAGCGGCGACAAGATCGCCATCAGCGTCATCGCCGCCGAGTATGGCCAGAACACCAAGGACTGGTGGGCCAAGTTCCAGAGCGATTTCAACGGCAGCCACGACAACATCGACCTGAACGTGGAAGTGGTCTCCTGGAACGACATCTACACCGTGGTCAATACCCGCATCTCCAACAACGCCGCTCCCGACATCCTGAACATCGACGTGTTTGCCGATTATCAGGCTGACGATCTGCTCCTGCCCGCCAAGGATTATGTCTCCGACGAGACCTACGCCAAGTTCTACGACGCCTTCCTGGAGCAGTCCAACATCGACGGCACCATCTGGGCCATCCCCGACCTGGCCTCCGCCCGCGCTATGTACTATAACCAG
>JAAWCR010000175.1 GCA_022793355.1 Lawsonibacter sp.
CCTCGCAGGAGCCGCCCGCAATCCCCCACATGGAGGACACCGTTACAACAGCCCCCCGCTTTTGCCGCACCATGCCGGGAATTGCGGCCCGCAGGGTATAAAACACCCCGTCCAGATCTACAGCGGCCACCTGCCGCCACTGCTCAACCGTCGTGTCCGTCATCAGCTGCTGAGGCAGTGCCACTCCCGCATTGCAGATAACGGCGTCCAGCCCGCCCAGAGCCGTTTCCGCCTCCTGGACCATCCGCTCCGCTCCCTCGGGGACAGAGATGTCCCCCTGAATGGGGACGGCCCGCACCCCCAGCCCGGACAGCTCCCGGGCCAGCCCTTCGGCCTCATCCCGGCTGCGATTGTAGTTGACGGCCACGTTCCAGCCCTCCCGGGCGAAGAGCCGGGCCGTGGCCGCGCCGATGCCCCGGGAGGCGCCGGTAATCAGTGCGTTGGACATAAAAACTCCCTCCTTTACCCGAATACCCCCTGGACCAGAATCATATAGAGGACCGTGGCCCCGAAAATAGAGATCAGGTCATTGCCTTTCCACAGGTGGAGGAGAACCGCCGCCAAACTGGCAGCAAGGGGCGGAACCCAGCCCCCCAGGGTGGTGAAGGTAACCCCCTTGAGGCAGTAGACGATAAGCATCGCGATAATGGCCGGGGGCAGCACCCGGCCCAGGTAGAGCACCAGCCTAGGGGGGTGGTCCCCCCGGTCGAAGAGGAGAAAGGGCAGGGCCCGGGTGAGGAACGTCACCCCCGCCATAACGGCAATCGAGGCCAGGGTCTGGGCTGTGTTCAGCGGCATGAGCTCCCCTCCTTTTTCAGTGTTTCGTCCAGCCGGGGCCGGAGCAGGGTCAGGGCGGCGACGATGATAGCCAGGGCGGGGAGCAGCATGTCCTCCGCCCCCGCAATAAGCAGGCTCGCCAGGGTGGCCGCGCCCCCCAGCAGGGCGGGGATATGTCCCCCTGCGTTCTTCCACTGGCCCACGGCAATCACCAGGAACAGGGCGGTCATGGCGAAGTCCACCCCCGTGGTGTCGAAGCCCAAAGCGGAGCCCAGCAACGAGCCAATCACCGACCCCAGCACCCAGTAGCTCTGGTCCAGCAGGGCCACAGCGAAGAAAAAGTCGTGCTCATCCACCCCCTCCGGGGCCTTGGCGGAGGAGAGCAGGGCATAGGTTTCATCGGTCAGGGAAAAAATCATATAGAGCTTCCTCACGCCCATCCCCCGAAACTTCTCCAGCATGGACAGGCCGTACACCAGATGCCGGAAGTTGACCATCAGGGTGAGGAAGGCCGCCTGCGTCAGGGAGGCCCCCGTCGCCAGCAGGGACACCCCCAGATACTGGCCGGAGCCGGCGTAAATCACTGCGCTCATCAGCAGGGCCCAGCCCACGCCGTAGCCGATGGACTCCAGCATCAGGCCGAAGGCCATCCCGATGGCCAGATAGCCCATAAGTACAGGGACGGTCACCGGAAAGGCGGCCGCCAGGGTTCTTTGGTTCATGGCGTAAAAGCACCTCGACAAATAGTTTCGCTCTATTCTACTCGCTTTTCCCCTCCGGCGCAAGCCCCAACTTCTCCATCTGTTAAGAAGAAATAAAGTTTTTCGTTTCTCCTTGATTTTTCGGCTTTCCCCTCTATAATGGTACTCATATCTCAATGATTTCTCGGAGGGCTTCTCATGAACCGCCTGCTCTTCATCTACAATCCCGCCTCCGGCACCGGCCAGGCCAAAAACGCCCTGGCCCCGGTGCTGGACGTATTTACCAAAGCGGGGTGGATCACCACCTCCTACCCGACCCAGTGCAAGGGGGACGCAGCCCGGACGGCCCGGGAGCTGGCCGGGCAGTTCGAACGGGTCATCTGCGCCGGGGGGGACGGCACCCTGAGCGAGGTGGTGTCCGGCCTGATGGAGCTGCAATCTCCGCCCCCCCTTGGCTACATCCCCTTCGGCTCCACCAACGACTGCGCCACCACCCTGAAGCTGCCCCGCAAGCCCCGGGAGGCCGCCCTTGTGGCGGCGGGCACCGGCGTGTCCGACCCCATCGACATCGGCCGGCTCAATGGCAAGACCTTTATCTATGTGGCCGCTTTCGGCGCCTTTACCAAGGTGGCCTACGACACCCCCCAGGACTTGAAAAACACCTTCGGCCACCTGGCCTATATCTTTGCGGGCATCGCCTCCCTGCCCACCATCGCCCCCTACCATATGAAGGTGGAGTACGACGGCCAGACCCTGGAAGACGAATTTTATTTCGGCATGGTGAGCAATTCCCAGTCCATCGGCGGCATCAAGCCTCCTAAAGTGGACCGGGTCGTGCTGGACGACGGGCTGTTCGAGGTTACTCTGGTGAAAAAGCCCCTGAACCTCGCCGACCTCACCGACGGGCTCCAGGCCCTGATTAACCTGTCCCCGGCGGACCGCTCCGGCTCGCTGGTCCAGTTCCAGGCCAGCAGCCTCACCTTCACCAGCAGCCAGCCCATCCCCTGGACCTTGGACGGGGAATTCGGCGGCAGCCAGCCGGTCAACCGGGTGGTCAACTGCCAAAAGGCCCTGCGGGTCGTACACGGAGCATAGCCAAACGCCCCGGCGTCCTCCACTCAGACGCCGGGGCGTTTTTATGTCTCGTTACTCCTGTGCCAAAACCTGGGCGATGTCCATCTCCTCGGCGTCGCTCCACAGCCGCTCCAGGTCGTAGAATTTCCGGGCCTCGTCGGTGAACACGTGGACCACCACCGAGGAGAAGTCCATGAGCAGCCAAGTGCCGCCCCGGTGGCCCTCAATGTGGTGGGCCCGTTCGCCGTTCGCTTCCGCCGCCTCCTCGCAGGCGTCGGACATGGCCTTCACCTGGGTATTGGAGGTGGCAGTGCACAGCACGAAATAGTCCGCCAGGGTGGTCAGCCCCTCCGTTTTCAGTACTTTGATGTCGCCGCCCTTCTTGCTGTCCAGCGCCCGGGCCAGCACAATCGCCAGTTCATAGGATTCCATCTCTTTGTCTCCTTTCTTTCCCCGCCTGGGCGGGGTGTTTCTATCAGGCCGCGGGCGGAAGGTTCAGCCCGTCCGCGGCAATCTGTCCGCTTCCGTTCTGGATATCCGGAGAGGGGTCAGGGAACACCAAGCCGGGGTCGATGCTGCCGATGTCCGGCGGATTGGGGATTGTCCCGGGGTCGGCAGCTGTGCCGGGACTGCTGGTATCGCCCGAGCTGCTGTTATCCCCTCCCACTTGGCCGGAATCCGGCGGTGTATCCCCTCCTGAGCCGTCGGGCGGCGTGGAGGCATCCGGGTTCTCCTCGCCGCTGGTGTCGCCGGGCTCCTCGGAGCTGTCCGGCTCGTCAGGCTCCTCCGGCTTTGGCTTGGGAACATAGACCTGGGCCACCGCCGGGTCGACCAGGGAGGCGTTGGTCACCCCGAAGCCGCCCCCGCTCTTCTGGTACATTAGCTGCAAGTCGCTGGCCTGGATGTCGTCCAGATAGGGGTTGATACCGTCGTTGAGAAGCTCCAGCAGCTCATCCTGCTGGGCGCACACCAGGGATGCCCCGTTATACATCACGCCATAGTAGGGCATAGCGGCAAATTTCACGCCGTTTTCGGTATCCATTCCGATGGCCAGCTGGGCAAAGGCCAAAATGTTGCCTACCGTCAGGTCAGTATCCACGTTTTCGGTAAAAATCTGCACCAGGGTGGGCAGCTTAAGCAGAATTTCCGGGGTGAGGCATTTTTTCAGAACAGCGGTGAGGAAGTCCCTCTGAATCTGAGTGCGGCCCACATCACCCAGAGAAATGGTGCCGGTGTTGTTCTTCCGGAAGCGGATGACCTCCATGGCGTCCTGACCGTCCAGCAGGCGCAGGCCCGCCTTCTGGTGGATGTGCAGGTCCTGGCCCGGGGTGGGGTCGTCGTAGTCCATGTCGAAGGGGACCTCAAATTCCACGCCGTCCACCGCGTCCACCAGCCGGCCGATAGCCTCCCACTCCACCAGGACGTAGAAGTCGGGGTAAATGCCGGTGAGCTTGCTGACCTCCAGCTTCAGGGCGGTCATGCCGTTTTCGGTGCGCTCCTTGTCCGGCAGCGACCGGTCCCCCAGGTTGCGGGTGTAGATGGTGTTCAGCCGCTTCTGGGAGCCGCCCCGGGCGCTGATGTTGGTCATGGTGTCCCGCAGCAGGCTGACGGCGCTGATCCGTTTGCCCTTGGTGTCGTAGGTGATCAGGATCATGGTGTCGGTGGAGTTGCTCACCACGTCCTTGCCGCACAGGAGGAAGGTGTAATAGCCGTCCTTCCGCCCGCTTTTGGCCACGTTAGGCAGGTCGGCCCCCTCAAAGGAGATATCCCCGGAGCTTAAATCACCATGGGAGATATTCCCGCCGTTGATGCCCGCGTTGATATTCGGCGGCTCGGGCACATCGGGCAGCCGCATCCAGGACCGCAAAAACAGGAACACCGCGATGATGAGTACCGCGATCAAAACCAGAACCTGGAACGCGCGGTATTTCAGCTTTGCCCCCCGGTCCAGTCCGGCCACCCATTCCCGGTGCTGCCTCCACCAGACGGCCAGCGGATTGGCGGTCCCGGGAGCCTCCCGCCTGCCGTGTTGATTATGCTGTTCGCTCATCGTCTCACCCTTCTGTCGTAACTCCGTGGTCTCTCAGCCAGGCCTGGGCCTGGAGGGTATTTTTGTGCACCGGCAGATTCCGGTCCTTCATCTCCTGGACGGTGGTCTCTACCCCCAGGAGCAGAGCCCGATCCAGGTCCTGATAGGCCAGCTCACGCAACCGCTCCACCCCCTCAAAGGTTCGGTTGGGCTCCATGTAGTCGGCCACGTACAGGATTTTTTCCAGCGTGGTCATATCCGCTTTGGCGGTGGTGTGCCAGAAAATGGCCTCATACACCTCATCAGGTTCCCCAAAAATGTACCGGGCCATGCACGCTCCCGTCTTAGAGTGGAGCAGCTTGGGCGCGGTGCGCTCCAGGTCGTCCAGAGGCACCCCGTATTGTTCACAGATGGCGATGTGCTCCTCGCCGGAGAGGTACTTGGTGCAGTCGTGTAGGATGCCCGCCCGGCGGGCCATGTCCTCGTCGGCGCCCCAGCGCCGGGCCAGACGCACCGCCTCCTCCTCGGTGCCCCGGATATGACGCACCCGCTTTTCCAGCACCATGGAGTAGGAGCAGGCCCGCAGCTCAGGGATGTCCAGGCGCTTCAAATCGGCGCGGGTACTGTACAGCCCGTTCATCAGGATGTACCCGTAAACTGAGGGATGGAGGTACTCCGCCCCCTCGCCTTGCTCCAGCAGCTCCCGCAGCCGGGTGGAGGACACGTCCACCAGACCGGGCAGGGTGATGGTGGTGATCCTCGTCCTGGGGTAGGTCTTTTGCAGATACTCCCGCTGGGGGGCAAAGACTTCCTCCCCGTCCTGCTCGGTGCGGCCAAAGGCGCAGATCCCCGCCAGATTCAGAATCTTCTCCGGCTCGCGCCACCGGTGGAGGGTGAGGAACATATCTGTCCCCATAAGCAGCCACAGCTCCGCGCCGGGATATTCTGCGTGGAGGGCCGCCAGTGTGTCGGCGGTGTAGCTCTTCCCCTCCCGGTCCAGCTCCAGGCTGGACACCTCCACTTTCTCAGGCAGCAACAGGGCGTCGGCCAACTTGGCCGCCATGGCCAGCCGGTGCTTGGGGGCCGGGGTGCCCTCGGGCAGCTCCTTGTGGGGCGGTACGGACGCTGGAACAATATACAGCTTATCCAGCCCCAGCGCGGCAATCGCCGCCTCCGCCGCCGCCAGGTGCCCCAGATGGGGAGGGTTGAAGGTTCCGCCAAAAATTCCGATTTTCAACGCGAACACCGCCTTCTGTCCGTTATTTCTTTTTTCTGTCGCTCACCAAACTAATTTTATCCTTTTTGTCCTTCTTATGGCTTGGACGATATAACACGAATTTTGTTCCAATCACCTGGACAACTTCGCTCCGGGTCAGGGGGGCCAGCTCCTCCGCCGCCTCCCGGGGGGAGAGCAGGGAGTTTTCCAGCACCTTTCCTTTGATGAGTTCCCGGGCCTCCAGGGCGTCGTTGGCCTGTTTGACCAGATTGTCCCCGATGCCGTCCTTTCCCACGATCAGAACGGTGTCGATGCTGTTGGCCAAGCCACGCAGCTGGGCCCGCTGTTTGCTTGTTAAATCCATTTATTGATCCTCTCCATGAATAATTCCTGTTACGCCGACACGCTTCACCGGGTAGCTCTCATTACCCGATAAATACCGCTCCAGCTGTTCCTTGAACAGTTTTAAAGCGGTCCCCCGGTGGGAGATGGCGTTTTTCTCCTCGGCGGTGAGCTGAGCGAAGGTTTTTTTCAGCTCCGGGACAAAAAACACCGGGTCATAGCCGAAGCCGCCCTCCCCCATGGGGGCATAGGCAATGGTGCCGGGGCACTCCCCCCGGGCGGACAGCACGTCCCCGTTGGGAAAGCAGCAGGTAATCACCGAGACGAATTTCGCCGTCCGGGGCATCTGCCCCCGCATATTTTCCAGCAGCATCCGATAGCGCTGCTCGTCGCTCAGCCCCTCGCCGCCGTACCGGGCGGAGTATACCCCCGGCGCGCCGTTGAGACAGTCCACGCACAGCCCCGAGTCGTCGGCGATGGCGGGCAGGCCGCTAGCCTCCATGACGGCCCTGGCCTTCAGCAGAGAGTTTTCCTCAAAGGTGGTTCCAGTCTCCTCCACCTCCAGGTCCACCCCGGCCTCCGCCTGGTCGCAGACCTCAATCCCCAGATGGGACAGGATATCGCTCATCTCCGCCAGCTTTTTCTGATTCTTGCTGGCCAGCACCAGCTTCATACAGGATTCCCCCTTATTCTACCATATTTTCTCTTTCTGTCTATTGATATTCTATTAAATTTTCATCCCGACATAGGGAGGAAAACGAAGTGTTTCCGGAACATTCTTTTTTGATGCTTTTTCTTTCAAGAAAAAGCATCAAATCAGCGCCTGGGCAAACTCCTGGGCGTCGAAGGGTTTCAAATCGTCGATGCCCTCGCCCACCCCGGCGTACTTCACCGGCACCCCCAGCTCCTTAGCGATGGCGATGGCGATGCCCCCCTTGGCGGTGCCGTCCAGCTTGGTGAGGACGATGCCGGTGATCCCCGCCGCCTCCTTGAAC
>JAAWCR010000176.1 GCA_022793355.1 Lawsonibacter sp.
AAAATTTATTCAGCTTGGGAACCTTTTTGTTTCTCCTGCGTCAAACCCCTCAGAACCCCAAAACGGGTCTGATGATTACCCCAAACAGAAAAGGAGTTTACTTACTATGAAAAGACGTATCTTTGCGGCGGTCCTTGCCTCCGCCATGGTCCTTTCCCTGGCCGCCTGCGGCGGCGGGAACGGCGGGACCTCCACCTCCAACCCTGGGAACGGCTCCGACGTAAGCACTATGGGCCCCGGCAGCTCCTCCTCCACCCCCTCCCAGCCGGACGGCAGCGATAGCAACGCCAGCGGTTCCGCCAGCGGCGGCGCCTCCTCCTCAATGGGTTTCGGCAGCTCCAGCGGCGGCGCTTCCTCCCCGGCAGGCTCCGGCAGCGATTCATCCTCCTCCCAGGGGGCGAGCATCTCCCTGAACCGCACCGACGTCACCCTGAAAACCGCCGGCTCCAGCTTCAATCTGCGGTATACCGCTGAGCCCTCCGGCGTAGAGGCCTTCTTCAGTTCCAGCGATGAGAAGGTGGCCACCGTGGATGGAACGGGCAAGGTCACCGCCGTGGCCCCGGGCACCGCCACCATCACTGTGACCCTTGGCAGCGATCTGGCCGAGGCCTCCTGTATCGTCCGGTGCAAGTGGGACGAAGCCTCCCCCGGCGGTTCCAGCAGCTCCGGCGGTTCCAGCAGTTCCAGCAGCTCCGGCAGCTCCTCCGCCTCCAAGGTGAACCTGTCCGATTTCTATACCACCATCACCAGCAAGTATGAGTTCGGCTTCCTGGAGTTGGCCGACAGTTCCCTTCTGGACCAGATGTATGCCGGTCTTAGCGGCGTCAGCGCGGAGCAGATGCTGGTCTATATCGTTCAAATGTCCATGAACAACGGCGAGTTCGGCCTGGTTCAGGTGAAGGACAGCAAGGACGTGGACACCGTCAAGGCCATTTTCCAGGCCCGCATTGACCGCATGTCCGGCTCGGATGGACAGGGCAACCCTGGAGCGTGGTATCCCGGCCCCACCGAGCAGTGGCTGAATAACTCTCGGGTGGTCTCCAACGGAAATTATGTGATGATGGTGGTTCACGAGAACTGCGATGATATTGTCAACGAATTTAACGCCCTGTTCTAAACATTACGCCAAACGGCGGACGAAGAATCGTCCGCCGTTTGTATGAGGAGGTCCCCCATGGTCTTTTCCACCCCCATTTTTATGTTTTATTTCCTGGTCCTCACCCTGTTCCTGTACTATACCGTCCCCCGGAGGGGGCGCAACGTGGTGCTGCTGGCCGCCTCTCTCTTCTTCTACTACTGGGGGGAGCGCGTCTATGTGGCCATCATGTTCCTTTCCACTGCCATTGACTTCACCCACGGACTGCTGGTGGAGCGGTGCAAGGCCAGGGGAAATGATAAGGGCGCAAAAATGGCGGTGGCCTCCTCCATCGTGTTCAACCTGGCCCTGCTGTGCTTCTTCAAGTACTGGGACTTCATCGCCGGGTCTCTCCAGGCCGCCGGCCTGAGCTTTATGCCAGTGCTGGGGATCCATCTGCCCATCGGCATCTCTTTCTACACCTTCCAGACCATGAGCTACACCATCGACGTGTATCGGGGGGACGCCCGGGCCCAGCGAAATATCCTCAACTTCGGCACCTTTGTCACCCTCTTTCCTCAGCTTATCGCCGGTCCCATCATCAAGTACAAGGATTTGGGGGATCAGATTAACGAGCGCACCTGCTCCAGCGAAAAATTTGCCTCCGGCGTGCAAATCTTCATGGTGGGTCTGGCCAAAAAGCTGCTCATTGCCAATAACGTGGGGATGCTGTGGGATAGCTATAAGGCCATGGCCCTGTCCGACCTGACGGTGGCGGGAGCCTGGCTGGGGGTGCTGGCCTTTACCTTCCAGATTTACTTCGACTTCTCTGGCTACTCCGACATGGCGGTGGGCCTGGGTCGGATGCTGGGCTTTGAGTTCCTGCCCAACTTCAACTACCCCTATATCGCCAAAAGCATCACCGAGTTTTGGCGGCGGTGGCACATCTCCCTCAGCACATGGTTCCGGGAGTATCTGTATATCCCCCTGGGCGGCAACCGCCGGGGGAAAGGCCGGCAGATGTTCAATCTGTTTGTGGTCTGGGCCGCTACCGGCATCTGGCATGGGGCCAACTGGAACTTCCTGTTCTGGGGGCTGTACTTCTTCGTCTTGCTGATGGCGGAAAAATTCGTTCTGCTGGGGGTTCTGGAGAGAGCCCCGGCCGCTGTGGGCCATGTTTACACCCTGTTTCTGGTTATGGTGAGCTGGGCCGTTTTCGCCATTGAGGACCTGGGGCAGCTGGGGGGCTATCTGAAGGTCATGTTCGGCCTGGGGGGCGTCCCCCTGGCGGACGGTGCCTTTGGTTACTATTTGACCAGCTATCTGCCCACCCTCTGCGTGGCGGCGCTGGCCTCCACGCCCCTGGGCGCGGCGGCCTACCGCCGCCTGGGAACCGCGGCTAAGCAGGTCGCCTGTACCCTGCTGGTGGCCGGGGGGCTGGTGGTGTGCACCGCCTACCTGGTGGCCGGCACCTACAATCCCTTCCTCTACTTCAACTTCTAAGGAGGCACAGACATGTCGAAAAAATTCAGCCTATTCCTCTCCACCCTGTTCTGCGCCTTCATCGGTGGAGTAGCCATTGTCAGTCTGTTGCTGCCGGACAAGGATTTTTCTCCCCTGGAAAACCGCTTTTTAAAAAAGCCCCCAAAGCTGTCGGTGGAGAGCCTGACCGATGGAAAGTTCATGGAGGACGCTGAGGACTATGTATCCGACCATATCATGGGGCGGGACTTCTGGGTGGCCGCCAAGGCCTGGAGCGAGCGGCTGTCCGGCAAGAAGGAGAACGAGGGGGTCTACTTCGGGAAGCAGGACACCCTGATCAACCGGGTAAAGGACCCCAACCCGGACAAGCTGAAAAAAGATATGGGCTATGTGGACGACCTGGTGGGCAGCGTGTCCGTGCCGGTGTACTTCGGGCTAATTCCCTCTGCCGCCGAAATCTGGAAGGACCGCCTGCCGGAAGGAGCCCCCACCGCCGATGAAAAGGCAATTATCGACCAGCTGTATTTCTCCACCGGGGCCTCCACCATCGACCTGTACGGGGCCCTGAACGCCCACGGCGGGGAGGATATCTACTACCGCACCGACCACCATTGGACCAGCCTGGGGGCCTTCTATGGGGCCAACGCCATCCTTGAGGCCCTGGGTATGGAGCCCCTGAAGCTGGAGGACTATGAAAAAACCACCGTTACCCGCCAGTTTAACGGCACCAGCTTCTCCACCTCCGGAGTGCGCTGGCTGTCCCCTGACACCATCGACACTTATGTTCCCGACGAGGGGATCAAGGTGACCTCCTGGTTTAAGGGTATCCCTGAAGAGGGCAGTCTCTATGTGGATAGCTATCTGGACGTGAAGGACAAGTATTCCTATTTTCTTGGCGGGCGTCAGCCCCTGTGCGTGGTGGAGAAGGAGGGCAGCGAAGGCCCCAAGGTGCTGGTCATTCGAGACTCCTACTCCGATTCCCTCGCCCCCTTCCTGACGGAGCGCTTCTCTCAGGTCCATCTTTTTGACCCCCGGGATAACCTGACCAGCGTTAAAAACTACGTCGAGGACCATAACATCGACGTCGTTGTCGTGCTGTACAGCTTCGCCAACTTCGCCATTGACCAGAACCTGTTTGTTCTCGCCCGATAAAAGAAACCGCCTGGAGCCGTGCGTCTCCAGGCGGTTGTGCATTTTTACTCCAAATCCTCAATTCGCATCCGCTTCAGGTCCTCATAGGTGTCCTGGCGGCCCTTATAGTGCAGCCAGATGCCGCCGAACACCGCCGTGGGGATGTTGGTCACCAGGAAAACAACACCGGCGGCGATCAAAGTCCTGGGGTGGAAGTCCATCTCTACCCGCTCTTGTACCACAGGCCCCTCCTGGGCAGGTATTTCCTGCCCGCTGGCACTCACAACAGAGTTCCCTCCCCCGCCAATCACGACGCCGCGAGCAAGGCCAAACGCGGCCAAGCTGAGCGTCAGCAGTAGGGACAGCGCCAAAGTAATTCCCGGCAGAATCAGTCCCAGCTTCACGCTTTTTCTGCACAGCCACACTTGAAGGGCCACCAGCAGGGCGACGGGCACCAGCATAAACAGTATGGGGATCAGCGTAAGCGCAAGAATCGTCACGAAATTCGTTGCCATAAAATCCATCCTCTCATTTACGGAACCCCCTGGCTCCGTGTTTTCTTGTACGCGGCAATTAAAACCTTTGCCGTGTCCAAATCCAGCTTCTCGTTCATAGCCAGCCGCTTGATGGTGGCGATATAGGGGTCGGCGGCGGTGTCCTCCACCAGCTTGATTTTCTGAATCAGCCGGTCCAACCGCAGGCGGACCGTGGGGTAGGTCACGCCGTACTGCCCGGCCACCTCCTTCAGCGACCCGGAGGCCAGGATGAACCGTTTGATGAAGGCCACGTCCTCCTCTTCCAGCCCGGCCATCCATTCAGGCAGCAGTTCCATTGGCATAGGCGGTCCTCCTTTCTGTATTTTCATTATACGCTTTAATATTATTAAAGTCAAGCCTTAATTTTATTTTTTGTTTTATTAAAAAATATCCCGCCTCAAGGGCGGGATACTGAAGCGTACCGTTACGTCTTATTCCTTAAAAAAGAAAATTTGGTTTCGGAGCAAACTACGGCCACAAAGATAAGGGCAAAGCCCGCCAGCAGCCGGCCGGTAACCTCGTCGCCGTAAAAAAGCACAGAGGAGGCCACACCGAACACCGACTCCAGGGAGAGAATCACCGACGCAGAGGCAGGGTCAGACCAGACCTGCCCCACGTTCTGAAAGAGCAGGGCCACGGTGGTGGCCATGACACACAGGTAAACCATGGGCAGGAGGATGGCCGGGTCGGTGAGGGCGGCGGCGGGGAAGGTCTCGGTGCAGGCCCCGCACACCCAGGCGTAGAGGGCGGCAAAGGCGAACTGGAGCACGGTGAGCAGGGTAATATCCTTCCCCGGTGACACCTTAGCCACCGCCACAATATGGCTGGCGTAAAATATCGCGCATACCAGGGTGAGCCCGTCGCCAGCGTTGACGGTCAGGTCCCCGTTGAGGGAGACCAGCCCCACCCCCGTCACACACAGCAGGGCGGCGGCGATGTTATACCGGTCGGGCCGGATCCTCACCACCGCCCAGGTGAGAAAGGGGACAATAACGCAGTACACCGCCGTCAGAAAAGCGTTTTTGGAGGGGGTGGTCAAGGCCAGGCCGAAGGTCTGCACCGAGTAGGCCAGGAACAGAAGTCCGCCAATCACCGCCCCCCGCCACAGGTAGTCGGGGGTAAACCGGCTCCACTTCTTCCAGCAAATCAGGGCCAGCAGCACCGCTCCGGCGGTAAACCGAATCGCCAGCAGAAAGAACACAGGCATCACATCCAGGGCGTTTTTCATGATAAAGAAGGAGGTGCCCCAGATAAGGGCGGCGGCAAAGAGCATAGGCTTGGCCAAAAGGCGCATGGTTTTGGGGGACATTGGCATCAACTCCAGATTGAAAAAATGGTTCGCGGTGTGGTATGATGAAGCTATGCA
>JAAWCR010000177.1 GCA_022793355.1 Lawsonibacter sp.
CGGGCCACCATCGTCTATTCCAACCGGGTGCGGGAGGCCTTTGGAGATATCCCCATCGTCATCGGCGGGCTGGAGGCCTCCCTGCGCCGCTTTGCCCACTACGACTACTGGGAGGACAAGGTGCGCCGCTCTGTGCTGTTTGATGCCCAGGCGGACATCCTCACCTATGGCATGGGGGAATACGCCACCCTGGAGATTGCCGCCCGCCTAGCCTTGGGCACCCCTGTTTCCGAGATCACGGACGTCCGGGGCACTTGCGTCATCGCTGGAAATCCCGCCCTGTGTGCCTACCCCAGGGTGGAGGCGCCCTCCTTTCAAGAGGTGTCCGCCTCCAAAACAGCCTATGCCCAGGCCAATATGGTGGAGTATCAGGAGCACGACGCCGTGTCCGGCCGGGCCGTGGTTCAGAGGCATGCAGACCGGTTTTTGATTGTCAATCCACCGGCCTTTCCCCTGACCACCCAGGAACTGGACCGGATAGCTGAGCTGCCCTACGTCCGGGAGCCCCACCCTATGTACGACGACATGGGGGGCGTGCCCGCCATTGAGGAGGTGCGCTTCTCGGTCACCCACAACCGGGGGTGCTTCGGGGCGTGCAATTTCTGTTCCCTGGCCTTCCACCAGGGCCGGACCATCTCGTGCAGAAGCCACGACAGCGTAGTTCGGGAGGTGAAAACCCTCACCCGGCACCCGGGCTTTAAGGGCTACATTCACGACGTAGGCGGACCCTCGGCCACCTTCCGCCGCCCCTCCTGTCAGAAGCAGCTCAAGAGCGGCATGTGCCGCAGCCGCGCCTGCCTAGCCCCGGAGCCTTGTCCCAACCTGGACGCCGACCACACCGACTACATGCTGCTCCTGCGCAGGCTGCGGGAGATTCCCAAGGTGAAAAAGGTGTTTATCCGGTCGGGTATCCGCTTTGACTATCTTATGAAAGACCCAAGCGGAGAATTTTTCACCGACCTGGTTCAGCATCACATCTCCGGCCAGCTGAAGGTGGCTCCGGAGCACTGCGTTGCCCACACTCTGGACTATATGGGCAAGCCCCATATCGAGGTATATGAGAAATTCCGGGAAAAGTATTTCAAGCTCAACCGCCGGTATGGGAAGGAACAGTATCTGGTGCCCTACCTGATCTCCTCCCACCCTGGCTGTACTCTGCGGGACGCCGTTCAGCTGGCGGAGTGGCTCAACAAACAGGGCCATATGCCTGAGCAAGTCCAGGATTTTTACCCCACCCCCGGTACTCTGGCCACCTGTATGTGGTACACCGGGCTGGATCCCCGGACCATGAAGCCGGTGTTTGTCCCCAGGACGCCCCACGACAAGGCCCTTCAGCGGGCTCTGATGCAGTGGCGTAAGCCCCAGAACCGAGCGTTAGTGCTGGAGGCGCTGCGCAAAACCGGCCGGGAGGACCTGATTGGCTACGGCAAGCACTGTCTGGTCAAACCGGACAAAGGCGCGCCCGCAGGGCGCGGCGGCCCCGGCGTACCGCCCTCCCGCAGACAAACAGGGGAAAAAAAGAGTAAAAATCCCCGCACCGATACCCGTCTGCGGGTAGAAAAAAATGAAAAGCCCGCGCAGTCTGGGCGAAAGAAGGGCTGGGCGAAGCCGAAAAGGAAAAAATAAAGGCGGGACGGGCATTGCCCGTCCCGTTTTGGGTTAGTAGCGCACGGCGCTGGAGTTGCCCTCCCAGCTGGGTGTGCCAGAATAATTGGCGTTCCCCATGCCGGTCAGGTCCCGGGCGGCGTCGCCAATACCGCGGCCAATGTCGCCGATGGCGTCCCCGGTATCCCGGACGATGTCCCGGGCTCCCTGGGTCAGGTCCCGGGAGAGGGTTTGGCCGTCCCGGTCGTAAACCTGGCCGTTGGAGTTTGCGGTGTAGCGGCCGTCATAAAAATAGTCGTGTCCCTGGTTGTCAAAGGTGTTGTAGCGCCGGCTGACCTGTCCGGCGGAACCGGAGGCGGAGCCATTGCTGCTTCCGGCGCCGCCGGTGGTGTTATTGGCGTTGGGGTCCCGATTGCTGCAGGCCGTCAGCGTGCCCGCCAGGGCGATGGCCAGGGCCAAAGCGGTGATGCTCGTTTTCATCCAAAAATCCTCCCGCTGTTTATTCTTCAATTCAAATTTGCCGTTTCCGCCTGGTGGAGCGGGAAAGCAAACCGATATTGAATGTGAAACAGAAGTCCCATCCGCGCTCTAGTATGTGCCGGTTTTTTGGCATTCAGTCCGGGAATGAACGGTCAAATTGGATTTTTTGACCGTTTTTGACGGAAAAAACTCCGCAAGGCTCCGGCTTTTTTGGAAAAAACTTCGGCAGAATCCCTTGCAATTTCCCCAGGGATATGATATAGTATAGCCAGAAAGTAGGGTAGTATGGTAAGAGTGGGGTCGTGGCTCCGCTCTTTTTGATTGGAAAGAAGCGCCAACTAAAAGGATGTGTCAATATGGCAAAGGTGACTGACGCCGTGGCCGCCCTGGCCCTTCCGGTGGTGGAGGGCGCGGGCTGCGCGCTGTGGGACGTGGAATATGTGAAGGAGGCGGGGAGCTGGTTTCTCCGGGTTTATATCGACAAGGAGGGCGGCGTGTCTATTGACGACTGCGAGGCGGTCTCCCGTCCCCTGTCCGATCTGCTGGACGAGGCCGACCCTATCGAGGGCAGCTACACCTTTGAGGTGTCCTCCGCCGGAGCGGACCGGCCGCTGAAAAAGCCCGAACACTTCGCCCGTTTCCAGGGGGAAGAGGTGGAGGTCAAGCTCTACCGCCCCAGAGAGGGCCGCAAGGAGTTTGTGGGGCGGCTCGGGGGCTATGAGGATGGCTGCGTCACCCTAGAGCTTGACGGGGAAGCGGCTGTCTTTACCAGGCAGGAAATTGCGTTGGTCCGATTATACCCCAGGTTTTAAGGTCGGGCGGGCACCAGTCGCCCGAACACAAATGGCTAATTGGCGGGCGCATGACATGCGCCCCTACCATAGGAGGAAAGCACCGTGGCAAAGAGAGTGACAAAAAAGAATGTCAACAGCAACGAGATGGACGGCAAGGAATTTTTCGAGGCCATCCATCAGATTGAGCAGGAGAAGGGCATCAAGCCCGGCTACATGCTGGAAAAGGTAACCCAGGCGCTGCTGTCCGCCTACCGCCGGGACCACGAAGGGGTGGGGGACAACCTGGTGATGGAGGCTGACGAGGCCTCCGGCACCGTCCGCCTGTATTTAAAAAAGGAGATTGTGGAGGAGGTGGACAACCCCTCTATGGAAATCAGCCTGGTGGAGGCCCGCCGCGCCCTGCCCCAGGCCGAGCTGGGCGACACGGTGCGCATGGAGGTGAAGGCACGTTCCTTCGGCCGCATCGCCGCCCAGACCGCCCGTCAGGTGATTATCCAGGGGATCCGCGAGGCGGAGCAGGGGATGATTTACGACGAGTTCTCTACCAAGGAGCATGAACTGCTCACCGGGACCGTCACCCGCATCGATCCCCGGAACGGGGCGGTATCCCTGCGGCTGCACTCCGGCTCAGAGTTTACCGACGCCTACCTGGGCTCTGGGGAGCAGGTGAAGGGGGAGCGCTACGCCGAGGGCCAGCGTCTGAAGGTGTATGTGGTGGAGGTCCGCAAGGCCACTAAGGGTCCCCAGGTTCTCATCTCCCGCACCCACCCCGGCCTGGTTAAGCGGCTGTTTGAACTGGAGGTTCCCGAGGTCTACGACGGAACGGTGGAGATCCGATCCGTGGCCCGGGAGGCGGGCTCCCGCACCAAGATGGCCGTCTGGTCCCCTGAGCCCAACGTGGACCCCATCGGCGCCTGCGTCGGTCCCAGAGGGGCCCGGGTGAACACCATCGTGGAGGAGCTGAAGGGGGAGAAAATCGACATCATCCGCTGGTCCGAGGACCCGGTGGAGTATATCGCTGCCGCCCTGTCCCCCGCCGATGTGGTGAGTGTGGAGGAACTGCCCGCCGTCGGCGATGCCAAGAGCTGCCGGGTGGTGGTTCCCGACGACCAGCTGTCCCTGGCTATCGGGAAGGAGGGCCAGAATGCCCGCCTTGCCGCCAAGCTCACCGGTTATAAGATTGATATCAAGCCCGCCTCCGCCCCTCTGGAGCCCATTGAGAACCTGATTGCCCAGGCCGAGGCTGAGGCCGCCGAGGAGGCCCTGGAGGCCGCTATGGCCGAAGCGGAAGAGAGCGGGGAAATTTCCGGCAGCGTGGAGGAGTGACCCGGTCGGAGCGGATAATATTCGTCCGCCTGCGGTGTGCCTGTTTCTTGCGGGCGGATGTTTCCGCCCCTGTGGCCTGAACGGCGGGCCGTCCCGCCCTGCAGGCCGGTCCTATCAAACCTCGTTTAAGGAGGAAGAGCTTTGCCCAAGAAAATACCCATGCGCCAATGCGTTGGCTGCCGGGAGATGAAAGAAAAAAAGTCGCTGATCCGGCTGGTAAAACCGCCGGAGGGGCCGGTGTCTCTGGACTTTAAGGGCAAGCTGCCCGGCCGGGGGGCCTACGTGTGTCCCAATCCGGAGTGCCTGAAGCGGGCCCGGAAGAGCCGGGCCCTGGAGCGGGCCTTTTCCTCTCTGATTATGGACGAGGTGTGGGAGGGGCTGGAGGCGCAGATGAAGGAGGTGGAGCCCCATGACCAATGACCCTGTTCTCCATCTGCTTGGCCTGGCCAAAAAGGCTGGCCGGCTGGAGATTGGCGAGGAGCCTGTGGGGGCCGTCTGTCGCTCCCGGCAGGCCAGGGTGGTTCTGCTGGCGGCTGATGCCGCCCCCAATACCCGCCGCCGGGCGGCCCACTTCGGGGAGGCGGGAAATGTGCTCTGGATAGAGACCCCCTTTGACAAAGCCGCCTTGGGATTTGTCCTGGGCCGGTCCTCCTGCGCGATGCTGGCGCTGACCGATGCAGGCTTCGCTGCCGCCGTGGGGGAGAAGCTGGCCGTCCGGGACCCGGACAAATACGGTCCCGCCGCCCGGCAGCTGCGGACCAAGGCTGACCGGGTGCTTCAGCGCCAGAAGGAGCAGCGGCAGCATGAGAAGAAGCTGCGCCAGGGCAGGCAGAAGCCGTGGGCCCCGCTGCCCGCCAAAGAGGAGAGGCCCCCGTCGCAGCGGGGCAGGCCCGGAGAGGCTCAGGCGGCCCGGTCTCCCAAGGCCCGCCGCCGTCCCAGGGAGGAAGCTCCGCCGCCCCAGCGGGACAAGACTGTAAACCGCGGCCCGGGCGGCCGCCGGCTCACCGGCAAGTTCCGCCACTCCTGAGAATCGAGGTGCTTTCAATATGATGACGAAATATCCTGTCCATAAGGTAGCCAAGGACTTTAAAAAGAACGGGAAGGTATTGCCCTCCAAGGAGGTCATGGATATCCTGACCCAATACGGCCACCCCCCCAAGAACCACATGCAGCCCCTTAGCGACGAGGAGCTGTCCATTGTGTTTGAGTATCTGACCCAGCACAACCAGATTGACTCCATCGAGCAGGTCTACGCTGACGTGTACCACGAGCCGGAGGCCAAAAAAGAGCCTGCCCCCAAAGCGGCGGAGCCGGCGAAGGACGCCCCCAAGGGGGAGAAGAAGGACCATGCGCCCCAGCAGGGGCAGAAAGCGGCCCAGCCGTCTCAGGGTCAGGCCAAGCCGACCATTCAGCGGCCCGCCAGCCGGGTCCCCGCCAAGAAGGTGGTAGATACCCGGGGCGGCCCGGCGGTCAACCTGGAGAAGTACGACGAGCGTCTGGAGAACTTCACCGACCAGCGCCGTCAGGATATGCGCGGAGGGAAGCAGAAGCTTCCCAAGCAGAATCAGCGCTCCCGCCAGCAGGGCGGCAGGGGCCAGTCTTTTGGTAACAAGCGCCGCCAGGAGGAGCAGGACCGCATGCGCCGCCTCCAGCTGGAGATTGCCAAGAAGGCTCCTACCAAGGTGCTTATCCCCGACGAGATTGGCGTGGGCGAATTGGCCTCCAGAATGAAAAAAACTGGAGCGGAGGTCGTGAAATGCCTGATTAAGAACGGGGTTATGGCCGCCCTCAGCGCCGTGATTGACTTCGACACCGCCGCCATCATCGCCGAGGAGATGGGCTGCAAGGTGGAGAAGGAAGTGATTGTCACCATCGAGGAGCGCCTTATCGACACCGCCGAGGACAGGGAGGAGGACCTGAAGGGCCGCGCCCCTGTGGTGGTGGTCATGGGCCACGTGGACCACGGAAAGACCTCCCTTCTGGACTATATCCGCAGCGCCAACGTGGTGTCCGGCGAGGCCGGCGGCATCACCCAGCACATCGGCGCTTACCAGGTGGATGTGAAGGGCAATACCGTCACCTTCCTGGACACCCCCGGCCATGAAGCCTTTACTGCCATGCGGGCCCGGGGCGCCATGATTACCGACATCGCCATTCTGGTAGTGGCCGCCGACGACGGCATCATGCCGCAGACGGTGGAGTCCATCAACCATGCCAAGGCGGCCAACATCCCCATCATTGTGGCCATCAATAAGATGGATAAGCCCGCCGCCAACCCCGACCGCATTATGCAGCAGCTCACTGAATACTCCCTGGTTCCCGAGGAGTGGGGCGGCGAAACCATCGTGTGTCCCATTTCCGCCAAAACCGGCATGGGCATCGATAACCTCCTTGACATGGTGGTCCTCACCGCCGAGGTGCAGGAGCTGCGGGCCAACCCCAACCGCACCGCCCATGGCGCGGTAATCGAGGCCCGGCTGGACAAGGGCCGGGGCCCTGTAGCCACCCTGCTGGTGCAGAACGGCACCCTGAAACAGGGCGACGTGATTATTGCCGGCACTGCTGTGGGCCGTGTCCGGGCCATGACCGACGCCCGGGGTCAGAAGCTGACCGAGGCGGGTCCCTCTGTGCCCGTGGAGATTATCGGCATGGGCGAGGTGCCCGGCGCGGGCGACGACTTCCACGCCGTAGCTGACGAGCGCATGGCCCGGGAGCTGGTGGAGCAGCGTAAGACCGAGCGGAAGGACGCCATTTCCAGCTCAGTGGGCAAGGTCACCCTGGAGGACCTGTTCAGCCAGATTCAGGCCGGGGAAATGAAGAACTTGAATGTCATCGTCAAGGCAGACGTTCAGGGCTCCGCCGAGGCGGTGAAGGCCTCTCTGGAGAAGCTGACCAACGAGGAGGTCCGGGTGCGGGTGATCCACTGCGCCGTGGGCGCTATCAGCGAGAGCGACGTTATGCTGGCCGGCACCTCCGGAGCTATTATCGTAGGCTTTAATGTCCGCCCCGACGCCAACGCCAAGGATTCTGCCGCCCGCATGGGTGTGGATATGCGCATGTACCGAGTCATTTACGACGCAATTAACGAGATTGAGGCCGCTATGAAGGGCATGCTGGCCCCAAAATTCCGGGAAGTGGACTTGGGCCGGGCCGAAGTGCGCAACGTGTTCCGCATTACCAATGTGGGTATGGTGGCCGGCTGTTACGTGCTGGACGGAAAGATGCAGCGGGGCGCGCAGATGCGTCTTCTCCGGGACAATATCGTTATTTACGACGGCGCTATCGCCTCCCTCCAGCGCTTCAAGGACAGTGTGAAGGAGGTCGCCTCCGGTTATGAGTGCGGTATTACCTTCGAGAAGTTCCAGGACATCAAGGAGAATGACATCATTGAGGCCTACCTGATGGAGCAGATTGAGGTGTAAGCCGTGGCAATGACAGACAGGCAGTTCAAAGGATTTATTTCTTTCGTAGTAGATGCTCTGTGTGACGCTCAGGAAGAAGAAAATCCTGCGAAACAGCGGGAAAAGCTGGAACGGATTATGAATAACCTGAAAAGAACTATTAAGGACTGAGCCGACGGGGCGGGCGCTTTCGCCCGTCCCGGTTTTCATTTGGGAGGAATTGCTGTGAGCCGTGTCTATGTATTGGCGGCGGACAAGAAAGTGCCGGGCTTGGAGGAGCTGAGCTACTACCGTCAGGCGGTGGAGGAGCTGGGCTATCCCATGAAGCCACTCCGATACGGGCTTTCCCTGGATGAAGGGGAACGCGATTTGGCGCATCTTCGGGCCTGTTTGGAGGAAAACTTCTCTCAGGGGGAAAGCCTGGAGCTTTGGAGCGTCTGGCTGAGCGGCGATATAAACAAAAAGTGCCCGCCCCGCTTTCGGGGCAGGTTGGCGGACTTGGACATGGAAGCACTGGAACAGTTTCTGAGTGCCAAGGAGCTGTGTTTTACGATTACGATCTAAATAAGGAGAACATTATGGCAAGCAATCGAATCGGACGCATCAACGAGGAGGTCCAGCGGGAGCTGGCCGCCCTCATTCCCACGGTGAAGGACCCCCGGGTGACGGGGATGATTTCGGTGACAGCAGTGGACGTAACCCCTGACCTGAAGTTCGCTAAGGTCTATATTTCCGTTCTCGACAAGGAGGACGGCGGCCAGGTGCTCAAGGGTTTGAAGTCCGCTGCCGGGTATCTGCGCCGGGAGCTGGGCCGTGCTCTGAATCTGCGGGGCACTCCGGAGCTTACCTTCTTTCAGGACGACTCCATGGCAAAGGGAGCCCGCATTCTGGAGATGCTTCGCAACCCGGAGGTGGTCAAGCCCGCCAACCCGGCCAATGAACACATCATTCTGGAGGAGGAATAAGCCATGACCACAACCCAAGCCGCTCAATTCCTCACCGGTCGGGATCAC
>JAAWCR010000178.1 GCA_022793355.1 Lawsonibacter sp.
CCATCTTCTTTTCCGCCTCGCTGAGCATGGATTCGTCCAGCTTGACAGCGTTGGCGTCCCGGGCGGCCTGGGCCGCCTCGTCCACCTGGGGGGCCGCCGGGGCGGTGGGCTCCAGGGTCAGCGCCGGGGCCTCCACCGCCTGGGCCGCGGCGGAGTCAAAGGTAAGCTCGGGAGTTGTGTTCAGGTTCAGTTCGTCACTCATGATTTTGTTCCTCCTGTTCAAAAATTACAGCTCCAGGGTGGGGCCGTCCATCCCGCCGGCGGGCTTGGAGGGGCCGGACAGGCCCTCCTGGGCCAGCAGGTTCTCCATGACGGTGATGTCGGTGGAGATGTCCAGAGCCTCATCGCTGAAGAGGGCGTCCAGCTGCTTGTCAAAGGCGGCGCACAGGGTATTGAGCATCTGCTCCACCTTGGTCTTGGTGGCGTCAATGTTGCTGCCCGACACGCCGGCGGAGTCCATCCGGTCGTAGGAGTTGAGCAACTTAATCGTGGTGGGCAGAAAGTAGTCCAGAAAACGGGAAATCTGGGGCTGCTTGGCCGGCTGAGCAATCACGTGGTCGATGATCTTCCCCGTGACCTCCTCCAGATGGTCGATCTGGGCGGAAATCTTCTCGTCTGGGATGGCATCGTTGAGCCGCCGCAGCTCGGAGACGGCCCGGTTTTTCTCCTTCCGGAGGGCGGCCACCTTGGGGTCCTCCTCCTTCTTGGGCTGGGAGGGTTTGGCCTCCTCCTTGGGGGCGCCGGGGGTCTGATACACCTTGTCGGGAAAAAGGGCCTTGCCCACGGCGAAGGCAACGAAAGACAGCCCGGCGCACAGGATGTAGTGCAGCGGGGCGTTCAGGGGAAAGAGCAGGGCGTAGCCCAGCCAGACCAGGCCCACCAGGTAGATGGGCAGGACGGAGACTTTTTTGTGGGTGGTCATGACGTACCTCCGCATAGAATGAATCATCTGTATTTTACCCCCAAAAGGCGGGAGGTGTCAAGAAAATTGGAAGGGTTTGCAAAATAGCCGGGAAGGGGGTATAATAAGAAAAAACGCCCGCCAGGCGGGCGCGGGAGGTTTGTATGAAAACAGGGCTTGTATTGGAGGGCGGAGCCCTCCGGGCTATTTTTTCCAGCGGCGTGTGCGACGGCCTGCTGGAGGGCGGCGTTATGGCCGACTATGTGATCGGCGTGTCGGCCGGCATCGCCTACGGGGTGAGCTATGTTTCCCGGCAGCCCCGGCGCAACCTGGAGGTGGTGACTCGCTTCGCACGGGACAGGCGCTATATGGGCCTGCGCAACCTGACCGCCCGGGACAACCGCTGCTACTTTGGACTGGAGTTCGCCTACAGCACCATCCCCAACCAGCTGATACCCTTCGATTACGACACCTTCGCCGCCTTCCCCGGCGAGGTGGAGGCGGTGGTGACCAACCTGAACACCGGAAAGGCCGACTATCTGCCCGTCCCCCGGCGGGACAGGGAATCCATCGTCCTCCAGGCCAGCTGCGCCATGCCGCTGCTGTTTCCCATCTTTGAAATCGGCGGCCAGCCCTACCTGGACGGCGGCGTCGGCGATGCCATCCCCTGGCGGCGGGCGCTGGACCGGTGCGACCGGGTGATTGTGGTCCTGACCCGCCCTAGAACTTACCGTCGCAAGCCCGACCGCATGATGAACCTGATCCGCAGGCGGTATCGGGAGTACCCCGCCTTCGTGGAGGCTATGGAGGGCCGAGCGGAGGCCTACAACCGGGACCGGGCAATGCTGTTCCGGGCGGAACGGGCCGGAAAGCTGCTGGTGATTGCGCCCAGATCTACCCTGGGTGTGGCCCGGACGGAGCGGGACACCGAAAAGCTGCGGCTGCTGTGGGCGGAGGGCTACCAGACAGCGGTGGACCGGATGGAGGAAATCAGGGATTATCTGCGAGATTGAGGGCCGCGGCGGTCCGGCCCGCCCGGCCGGGCTCCAGGGCGTAGAGACTCAGCGTGTCCCCCACAATGGTGAAAAAGGCCCCCAGCTTGGCCAGCTGGGCCTGGCTCTGCCCCTGAGCCAGCGCGGCGGAAAGCGCTACCGCCATGGTGAGCAGTTCCCCGCTGTTGGCGTTATAGATGGTAGACAAATTGACCACCCCCCTGGCCTATTCTATGTGCGACCGGGGGAGTCCGGTGCGGAAAAAGGAGTTTTGTATGAAAATTGTTGTCATCGACGGCCAGGGTGGCCGGCTGGGCTGCCTGCTGGTGGAACGGGTCAAAGTCCGGCTGCCCCAGGCGCAGGTCTATGCCCTGGGTACCAATTCCGCCGCGACCGCCGCCATGCTCAGGGCGGGCGCGGACTTCGGCGCGACCGGGGAGAATCCAGTGGTGCGGGGCGTGGCGGACGCCGACGGCGTGCTGGGGCCCGTGGGTGTGGTGGTGGCCAACGCAATCCTGGGGGAGGTAACCCCCGCGATGGCCGGGGCCGTAGGCAGCTGCCGGGCCAGGAAGTGTCTGGTGCCGATGAACAGCTGCGGCGTGACGGTGGCCGGCGTGGAGGATCTGCCCCTGCCCGCTTACGCGGCTCAGGCGGTGGAGGACCTGGCGGCCGGGTTGGAAAAATAACACGTTTCGGTGATTGACATTTTTGCTCCGGTCCTGTATGATGGTAGTCGGCTGGTGGCAGGACGCCCTGCCGCCGGCGTTTGGCGGGCATGATGGAATTGGCAGACATGCGAGATTTAGGTTCTCGTGCAGCGATGCGTTGGGGTTCAAATCCCCATGCCCGCACCAGAAAAAGAGGTCAAAAAAGATTTTTGGTGAAAAAAACCGAGAGATTTCAAGACCTCAGAGGCCCCTGGATAACGAAAATCCAAGGGCCTCAAAATTTAGATTTTTCCCCGCCTCCTATTCACTCAGGCAGGACTTAACCCTGCGGCAAAACAGTTTCAAATAGGGCGCTGAGATTTTAGCGCCTGCGTCGGGCGTCGATCCGTCAGTTCTAAGAGAATTGACAGACCGGCGCTTTTTTCTCTCGCCCTTAGTGTAGTAGCGGATGCGGTTCTCGTACCGCTGCCCCCGGCGCTGATACTGCTCTGCTTTGACAGTGGCCTCAGCACGTTCTTTTTCCAGTTACTCGTGTGATTTCTTCATGGTCTTTGACCTCCTATTACAGTGCCGTTGATAACAGCTTCTATTCCTGGCTTAGGTTCTGCATAGGCGATAACGGAAATATCTTCGGCTCCATCAGCCCCATAGACACGATATAGCTCTGATAATTCCACATTTGTATTGCTATCAAACACATCTAGATAGAGGAAATTTCTACTTGCAAAGTGAGATGCCTTGTGGTATAATACAAAAGAACTTAAAAAGTATGCAGGTGTAGTTCAATGGCAGAATGTCAGCTTCCCAAGCTGAACACGAGGGTTCGATTCCCTTCACCTGCTCCAAGTCGGAGCAAGCGTTATAGCGCTTGCTCTAACTTTTTTCAAATTAAAAAGATAAGGGAAGAGGGCACCGGATTTTAAAGCGGCAATAGAAATAAGGATAAATAGGGCCCTCGTCCGTTAAGGGGGAAGGGGTATCCGTAAAATCTTTTTCCCCCATTGTGTTTAGAACGATGGTAAAAGGAGCGACAGAAATGGACTGCAGAATTGAGCGCAAAGAAGCGTTCCGCATTTTGGGGTCCGGTCAGAGCGGAAAAGGCCTCATTGATCCGGGCCGGCGGAATATCCGGAAAAGGCGGGGAATGTGTTTGCGCGTTTCTGCGGTTGCAAAAACCGGGCCGGCGGGGTATAATCACTCCATCCGAATCGGGGAGGCGTTCTTATGAGGTTTAAAGCGGAAACGGCACAGGGCCAGCCCACGCTTCAGGAGCTGGAGGAGGACTATGCCCAGGCGCAGGACCTGGGAAAGGTTCGGCTGGGAGAGGGGTGGATATTCTTTCCGAAATTTTCCGGAATTTCGTATCTGTCCTATGCGCAGGTGGTTCGAGCCTGGCTGCGTCAGGAGGAGGTCAAGGCGCGGCTGTGCTGCGGAACCGCCAACTTTGACCAGTTCTATCTGGTGATGGAGTGCGCCGACGGCAAGCGGCGCCGGGGCCAGGTGCTAGACAAGCATTTGGGCCAGATTGGCCTGGACCGTATCGCGGAGCGAAACCCGGCGGTTAAAATTGGGTATGTGAAGCCCCAACAGGGGCAGGAGAAGAGGTAAAACGGGAACGGAGCGCAGGCCCTCCCGTCCTGCGGAACATCATACAGGCTTGAAAGACTGGGCTGTCCCTTTGGGCAGCCCCCTTTTTTTGAAAAAATTCAAATTTCCTCTTGACAAGAGACCTTGTTGGTGATATCGTTAGTTACACAAGCAATGAACCAGCGAGCAAACGAACCAACAAACCACGGAGGTGATTTAATGCGGGGAACCTTAAACGACCAGTCCCTGATCTATTTGCAGATTGCCCGGATGCTGGAGGACGACATCCTCCGGGAGGTCTACCGGGAGGAGGAGCAGGTGCCCTCCACCAACGAGCTGGCCCGGAATTACAACATCAACCCGGCTACGGCGGCCAAGGGCATCAATCTGCTGGTATCGGACGGAATTTTGTACAAGCGCCGGGGCATCGGCATGTTTGTATCGAAGGGAGCGGGAGACACCGTGAAGGAAAAACGAAAGGCCGCCTTTTACGACGGCTTTGTGAAGCCGCTGGTGAAGGAGGGGGCGTCGCTGGCCCTCACCGGAGAGGAGCTGGTGGATATGATTACAAAAGCCATGGAGGAGGAGAAAAAATGAGCGCTGGAATCTTAAAGGCCCAGGGCCTGTGCAAGTCCTACAAGGACAAGGAGGTACTCCACAATCTGGACCTGACCATCGAGCCGGGGAAAATCTACGGTCTGATTGGCCGGAACGGGGCGGGCAAGACCACCCTGCTGGGCATCCTTACCGCCCAGAACACCAAAAACAGCGGGGACGTCACCTACAACGGCCAGCCGGTATGGGAAAATCAGCGGGCCCTCAATGACATCTGCTTCTCCCGGGAGCTTCAGCCCACCCTGTTTTCCGGGCCCAACAACCTGAAGGTCAAGCACTATCTCAAGTCCGCCGCCATCTACTATCCCAACTGGGATTTCGACTATGCCCTGCGCCTGCTGGACGAGTTCAAGCTGGAGACCAAAAAGAAAATCTCCCAGCTGTCCAAGGGCCAGATGTCCATGGTGACCATCCTGATTGCCTTGGCCAGCCGGGCCCCGATTACCATCCTAGATGAGCCCGCCGCCGGGCTGGACGTGGTGATGCGGGAGCGGTTCTACCAGCTCCTCCTGGAGGACTTTGCCCAGACAGGCCGCACCTTTATCGTCTCTACCCACATCATCGAGGAGGCCGCCTCTGTCTTTGAGCGGGTCATCATCCTGGACGAGGGCCGCATCATCGAGAACACCGACACCGAGGAGCTCATCGGCCAGTTCCGCTACGTCTCCGGCCGGGACGACGTGGTGGACGAGGCCTGCCGGGGGCTTCAAGTGCTGTCCACCCACCAGATGGGCCGTCACAAGACGGTGGCCGTTCGAGGGGATATGGTCAAGCTGGAGACTGCCCAGGCGGCGGACGTGGACATTGCCCCCATGAATCTGCAAAACGTCTTTGTGTCCCTGTGCGGCCACGGGGACGCCCAGTGAGGAGGAGAGCGTTATGGGAAAATCCGTTCGCTTTCTGCTCCAATTCACCTGGGTCAACCTGGGGGCTATCTTCGGCTTCGCCGCAATTATAATTGCTGGGTGCTATGCCACCGGCATACCCCATGACCTCGATACCAGCAACCTCTTTGAGACCTACTATTCCATGTTCCCCACCATGATTCTTCTGTGTCTGTTCCTGTACGCCTTCTCCCTGTGCACCAACAATCTGAATCTGGGGCTGTCCATGGGAGCACGGCGAAGGGATTTCTTCTGGGCCATTCAGGGCAATATGGCCTTCTACGCGGTGATCTGCTGGGGGCTCCAGCTGTTTATGTCCGCCTTCCCCGCCCTGGCCAACTGGGAGGTCCGGGAGCGGTGGGAGCTGCTGAACCTGTTCGGCGGCCGGGTGTGGGTCTTCCCTCTGGTGTGTATGGTGCTGATGGTGCTGGGCTGCCTCAGCGGGCTGGTAATGGTGAAAAGCAAAATCGCGGGCACCATTCTGGTCACAGTATCCATCTTTGTGATGATTTTTGCCACAGCGTTTATGATGCTCTCCGCCGACACCGGGGTTATGAGCTACCTGGTGGAGACGGAGTGGGGCTGGCTGTGGACCACTCTGCCCAGGATCATGATTGCCGTGCTGGCCGCCGGGGCGGTGGGCGGAGAATTCCTGATCTGGAAGGTTGTCCAGCGTTATGTTGTGAGGTGAGTGGAGATGATGAAAAAACTGATTAAGCTGAACCTGGACGACCTGGCCCTCTACCTGGCGGTGGAG